>JANMOL010000369.1:0-3306 GCA_031369245.1 Hyphomicrobium sp.
CAGCCGGCCCGGCGTCGTATCGTGGATCTCGCTGGTCGGATTGCCCTGGTCATCGACGGTCAGGAACCGGCCGCGGATCTTGGAATGCAGCGTCACCGCTTTGGCTTCGAGCGCGTGATGCACCTCGGAGACCGAACCAAAAACCATGCCTTCGCCCTGCTGCTTGTCGCTCATGATCGACAGGTAGTAGAGACCGAGCACGATATCCTGCGACGGCACGATGATCGGCTGGCCGTTGGCGGGATGCAGGATGTTGTTGGTCGACATCATCAAGACGCGGGCTTCGAGCTGAGCTTCGAGGCTCAGCGGTACGTGAACAGCCATCTGGTCGCCGTCGAAGTCGGCGTTGAAGGCGGCGCAAACCAGCGGATGCAGCTGGATGGCCTTACCCTCGATCAGCATCGGTTCGAACGCCTGGATGCCCAAGCGGTGCAGCGTCGGCGCGCGGTTCAACAGCACGGGATGCTCGCGAATAACTTCGTCGAGCACGTCCCAGACTTCTGGCTTTTCTTTTTCAACCAGCTTCTTGGCCTGCTTGACGGTTGCGGCTTGGCCGAGCACCTGCAAGCGGGCGTAAATGAACGGCTTGAACAATTCGAGCGCCATTTTCTTTGGCAGCCCGCACTGATGCAGCTTGAGTTCGGGACCGACCACGATCACCGAACGGCCGGAATAGTCGACGCGCTTGCCGAGCAAGTTCTGGCGGAACCGGCCCTGCTTGCCTTTCAGCATATCGGCGAGCGACTTCAATGGACGCTTGTTGGCGCCAGTGATGACCCGGCCGCGGCGGCCGTTGTCGAACAGCGCGTCAACGGCTTCCTGCAACATGCGCTTTTCGTTGCGGATGATGATGTCGGGCGCGCGCAGCTCCATCAGCCGCTTCAAGCGGTTGTTGCGGTTGATGACGCGGCGGTAGAGATCGTTGAGATCCGAGGTTGCAAAGCGGCCGCCGTCGAGCGGCACAAGCGGGCGCAGTTCCGGCGGGATGACCGGCACCTGGGTCAGGATCATCCACTCGGGGCGGTTGCCGCTTTCCATGAAGGCTTCGATGACCTTCAGGCGCTTGCCGAGCTTCTTGGGCTTCAGTTCGGTGGTGGCTTCCGAGATTTCCTGGCGCAATTCGATGGCGATCTTCGGCAGATCCATGCCCGACATGATTTCGCGAATGGCTTCTGCGCCGATGCCGGCGGTGAAGCTATCGGCGCCGTACTCTTCGACGGCGGCGTTGTACTGCTCTTCCGACAGCAGCTGCTTTTCGTTGAACGGCGTCACGCCCGGTTCAACCACGATGTAGTTTTCGAAATACAGAACGCGCTCAAGATCCTTCAGCGCCATATCCAGAAGCAGGCCGATGCGGCTCGGCAGCGACTTCAGGAACCAGATGTGCGCAACCGGGGCAGCCAGCTCGATGTGGCCCATGCGCTTGCGCCGGACCTTGGCGAGGGTCACTTCGACGCCGCACTTTTCGCAGATCAGGCCCTTGTACTTCATGCGCTTATATTTGCCGCACAGGCACTCGTAGTCCTTGATCGGCCCGAAAATGCGGGCGCAGAACAAACCGTCGCGCTCAGGCTTGAAGGTGCGGTAGTTGATCGTCTCAGGCTTTTTGATTTCGCCGAAGGACCACGACAGGATGTCCTCGGGCGAGGCGATCGAAATCTTGATCTGATCGAAGGTCGGGGCCGGGGCCTGCGCCTTGAAGATGTTGGTGATCTCGTTCATCAGCTCTCTCCTTCTAAGACCGGCAGGGGTGACCCGGTCCCGTGGAATTCAATGGGGTTTGACCCTCCCCCCGCGTTGGCGGGGAGAGGCAGATCTTTACTCGGCAGCGGGTGGCAACTGGGCCATCGGCGGTTCGACCTCGACTTCGCTTTCGGGCGGCACCACTTCGGTGTTGATGAGTTCAACGTTGAGACCCAACGCGCGCATTTCCTTGACCAAGACGTTGAAGCTTTCCGGCACGCCAGCTTCGAACGCGTCGTCGCCGCGAACGATGGCTTCGTAGACCTTGGTGCGGCCTGCCACGTCGTCCGATTTGACGGTCAGCATTTCCTGCAGCGTGTAGGCCGCGCCATACGCTTCCAGCGCCCAGACTTTCATTTCGCCGAAACGCTGGCCGCCGAACTGCGCCTTGCCGCCCAGCGGCTGCTGGGTAACGAGCGAGTACGGTCCGATCGAACGAGCGTGGATCTTGTCGTCGACAAGATGGTGGAGCTTCAGCACGTACTTATAGCCAACCGTCACCTTGCGGTCGAACGGCTCGCCCGTCCGCCCGTCATGCAGCGTGACCTGGCCCGAACTATCGAAGCCAGCCATCTGCAGCATCTCGACGATGTCTTTTTCGCGCGCGCCATCAAACACCGGCGTTGCGATGGGAACACCCTTACGCAGGTTTTCGGCCATCGCCGCCAGCTCGTCGTCCTTGACGTTCGCCTTGTACTCGTCGTTGACGTAGATCTTGGCCATCTGCTCGCGCAGCGCCTTGGCCTGGCCGCTTTCGTGGAACTTCTGCAGCGCGTCATCAATCGCACGGCCAAGACCACGGCACGCCCAGCCCATGTGGGTTTCGAGAATTTGCCCGACGTTCATGCGGCTCGGCACGCCGAGCGGATTGAGCACGACGTCGACCGGCGTGCCGTCCTCAAGGAACGGCATGTCCTGCGACGGCACGATCATCGACACGACGCCCTTGTTGCCGTGACGGCCGGCCATCTTGTCGCCCGGCTGGATCTTGCGCTTCACGGCCACAAAGACTTTGACCATCTTCATGACGCCCGGCGGCAACTCGTCGCCGCGCTGCAACTTATCGACCTTGTCGGCAAAGCGCAGCCCGAGGCCCTTTTTGGCTTCTTCGTACTGCTTGTTGATGGCTTCGACTTCGGCTTGCGCCTTCTCAGCGGCAAGACCGATTTCCCACCACTGGCTGCGCGGGATGTCATCGAGGATGGCGTCGTCGATCTTGGTGCCCTTGCGCGCACCCTTCGGACCCTTCGACACTTCCTTGCCCATCAGCGCGTCTTTGAGACGTGCGTAGACGTTACGGTCCAAGATCTGCATTTCGTCGTCGCGGTCCTTGGCGAGACGCTCGATCTCTTCGCGCTCGATCGCCATTGCACGCTCGTCTTTTTCGACGCCGTGGCGGTTGAACACACGAACTTCAACGATCGTGCCCGACACGCCCGGCGGCAGACGCAGCGACGTGTCACGCACGTCAGAGGCCTTTTCGCCGAAGATGGCGCGCAGCAGCTTTTCTTCCGGCGTCATCGGGCTCTCGCCCTTTGGTGTGATCTTGCCGACCAGAATGTC
>JANMOL010000445.1:0-7354 GCA_031369245.1 Hyphomicrobium sp.
AGCGGCGTCGCACAGGCGATTGCCGCCAGTGCCGGTCAAACGGACTTGACCGTTTGGGGCTTGGATTTCGAGGCGACGGAGCTGGTGGCAACCGAGGTCACGGCGTGGCCGTCATGACGCGTGCTCGTTGGGTCGCGGGCGTCGATGGCTGCCGGGGCGGGTGGATCGCCGTGGTCAGGCCCGTCGATGATCCTGGTGCTGCACGAGTGCAGTTTTTTGCGACATTTGCTGAGATTTTGGCCGTTCCTGAAGCGCTTCAGATGATCGCCGTCGATATTCCGATCGGCTTGCCTGAGATCGCGACCGCTGGCGGCAGGGCCTGTGATGCCGCCGCGCGCCAGGTTTTGGGTGCACGCCGGTCGAGTGTATTTTCCGTGCCAGCGCGAGCTGCCATCTGGCAGACGACCTATGGTGACGCCTGCCGCCTTGCCGCGCAGCATTCCGATCCGCCGCGCAAAATTTCCAAGCAGATCTACAATATCTTTCCCAAGATCCGCGAAGTCGATGCCGTCATGACGCCAGGCCTGCAGGCCCGCGTTGTTGAGTGCCATCCCGAGCTGGCGTTCTGGCGGCTCAACGGCCGAACGCCGCTCGAGCTGCCAAAGAAATCCAAATCGCAGCCGTCGGCTGACGGTTTGGCGCTCAGGCGTGAGCTGCTGATCCGCGCGGGATACAACAGTGCGCTGTTCGATGGCCTGAGCTGCCGTCGATCGATCGCCAGTGCCGACGATTTGCTCGACGCCATGGTCACTGCTGCTGCAGCGGCCGACATCGTACGCGGGACGGCTGTTCGCTTCCCTCTTGAGCCGCCGAGCGACGGCAAAGGCCTGCGGATGGAGATTTGGGGCTGAGAACAGCTATGCCACCGGCCCAGCCTTGCCAAGCGCGCGCAACGCAATCCATAACCCCTGACCAAACTCCGTTGTTAGCCCTGAGGACGTGACGCGTGACAGACCCGAGCCCGACAACGGAAGGCCTCAGCCGCGAGGCGCGCGCTGGCCTCGTGCTGGTTGCCGCCGCGCTGTGCGCTCTGGTCATTGCCAATTCGCCCTTGGCGCAGGCTTACTTCGAGGGACTTGAAAGCAAGCTCGCGCTTGGCATCGCGCCGTTTGTGTTGTCCAAAACCGTGCTGCACTGGATCAATGACGGCCTGATGGTCGTGTTCTTTTTTCTGGTCGGGCTCGAGATCAAGCGCGAAGTCAAGATCGGCGCGCTGTCGAACCGTAAAAGTGCTGCCCTTCCGGCTATTGCGGCGTTAGGCGGCATGATTGTTCCGGCCTTGATCTACTCGGCGATCAACTGGGGCGATCCGGCGGCGATGCGCGGCTGGGCCATTCCGGCTGCAACCGACATTGCCTTTGCGGTCGGCGTTCTGGCTCTGCTCGGATCGCGCATTCCAGCATCACTGAAGGTTTTTCTGCTGGCACTTGCGATTATCGATGATCTGGGTGCGATCCTGATCATCGCGGTTTTTTATTCAGCTGACCTGTCGCTGATGTCGCTGGGTCTGGCGGCTGCGGGGCTGGCACTGCTGGCGATCTTGAACGCGCGCGGCGTGACAAGGATCTCGCCCTATATTCTCGTCGGGCTTTTCGTCTGGCTGTGTGTGTTGAAATCGGGCGTGCACGCGACGATTGCGGGCGTCGCCGTAGCGCTGACGGTGCCGATTGCGGGTGCCGCAGACGGCCGCGAAGGTCCACTCGAAAGGCTCGAACACGGGCTTTCGCCCTGGGTCAGCTTCGCGATCCTGCCGATCTTCGCGTTTGCCAACGCCGGTGTTTCGCTCAAAGGCATTTCAGCGGCTGACCTATTGACGCCGATCCCGCTCGGCATCGCGCTTGGGCTGTTCTTTGGGAAAATGATTGGGATTTTCAGTTTCTCTGAAGCGGCGATCCGTTCGGGCCTTGCGCACAAGCCAGCAGGCTCAACGGCCCTTCAAATGCTCGGCATCTCGGTGCTGGGCGGCATCGGATTTACCATGAGCTTGTTTATTGGCACATTAGCTTTCCCCGACCCCGTGCACGCAACAGACCTGCGGCTAGGCGTCCTATCGGGGTCGCTCTTGTCAGCCGTCGCTGGCTACATCATCTTGGCTCGAGCCGCGAAGGGGCGGCCTTAAAATCAGTCACATTCGCCTCAGCACCTTTGAACTGGACGAAATAACGGATCCCTGTTTGCAAGGAGACCCATTGACCGATGAGCAGCTTTCCAGAAACGCTGACCGACCGCTTTCGCCGCTTTAAGCACCGGCATTTCGTGCCCAACGCCGACCATTACGAGGAACTGGCAACCTACGGCCAGAACCCGGAGACGATGCTGATTTCGTGCTGCGACAGCCGCGTCGACCCGGAAACGATTTTCAGCGCCATGCCCGGCGAGCTGTTTGTGGTTCGCAACGTCGCCAACCTCGTGCCGCCCTATGAAACGGGCGGGCGCTATCACGGCGTCAGCACGGCGATTGAGTTCGCGGTTATGAACCTGCGCGTCAAAAACCTGGTTGTCATGGGTCACTCCGGCTGCGGCGGCGTGAGAGCAGCCCTCGACCAAACAGTCGCCATACAAACGGAAGCGCAATTCATTTCGCGCTGGATGTCGATGCTGGATGATGCGCGGTTATCCGTCTTGGCATCCCATCAGATGAGTTCGCAAGCCGAAAAACTGGCCGCGCTCGAACAAGAGGGTGTCAAAACGTCAATCAAGAACTTGCGGACATTCCCGTTCGTCAAAGACCTGGAAGAAAAAGGCAAGCTCAACCTGCACGGCGCCTACTTCGACATCAAGAGCGGAACGCTGTCGGTGCTCAATCATTCGCGCGGAGTATTTTTCCCGCTGTAGATGAGCGCCTGTATCTATTTGACAGGCAATCGTGTGCCGGCCGCCTCACGGATGGCCGGCACGACTTTGATCGCAATGGATTCTGGCGAGAGCGGTCCGACGTGTTTGTAGACAATCCGGCCGGCGCCATCGACGACGAACGTTTCCGGCATGCCGTACACACCCCAATCAATCGCCGAGCGACCATTGGCGTCGGTCCCCACTGCGGTATAGGGATTGCCATAACTGCCAAGGAAACGGCGCGCAGCGGCCGCCTGATCCTTGTGGTTGACGCCAAACACCTCGACGCCTGCTTTAATCTTGAGATCGGCCAGGAGCGGGTGCTCGTCAACACACGGCCCGCACCACGACGCCCAGAAATTGACGACCGTCACCTTGCCTTTTGCAAGATCGGCGCTGGCGAAGCCGGGAACGGGTTTGCTGTCTGAAAGCAATCCCTCGACGCCCGGAAAAATCGTCTCGGGTACCGGTTTGCCAATCAGGTTTGACGGCACCTTCGAGGGATCGCCCGACGTCAGAGCAAGGGCGAAGAAGCCTGCTACAACCGCAAAAACAGCCACGGGCGCCAATAACAGCAGCTTGGATCGGGTCTCGCTCATGCGCGCCGCTCTGGCGCATCAGAGGCCGACCGCCTGCGGACACCGCGCGCCTCAAGATCAGCCAGGGCTTTGAGCTGGCGGCGGCCGTCCGCGACCAGCCAGATCAGCAAGCCGGCAATCGTCGCCACAACGGCGCCGTAGGAAATCCAAATGAACGCGGCGTGCGGTCCGAGTTCCATGACGCTACTCCGCAACGGCGGTGAGGGCCACCCGGTCGCCGCGGGCGATTTCGGACATCCGCATGGATTTGACGCGCCGTCTCATGACATCGTTGCGCATCGCTTTAAGATGCATGGCAAAAAACAGCAGCGTGAAGCCGATCGCCATCACAACAAGCGGATAGCGCATGCTCGGATCGACGGTCGAAGTTAAGCCGGTCGATGGCTGATGCAGCGTATTCCACCATTCGACCGAGAATTTGATGATCGGCAGGATCGCCACGCCAACCAGCGCAAGGATGGCGGTCAGCTTCGATGCCAGGGCTTCGTCCTCAAGCGACGAGCGCAGCGCCATCAGGCCGAGGTACAAGAAAAACAAAATGAGGACCGACGTCAGCCGTGCGTCCCAAACCCAATAGGTGCCCCACATCGGCTTGCCCCAGAGCGAGCCTGTCAGCAGCGCTAAGAAGGTAAAGGCCGCGCCAATCGGGACCGCGGCTTTGGCCGAAACGTCGGCCAGCGGGTGGCGAAATACCAGCAAGCCAAAACTGGAGACGGCGACCAGCCCGTAACCCATCATCGCCAGCCATGCGCTCGGCACGTGAATGTACATGATCTTGACGGTCTGGCCCTGCTGGTAGTCCTCAGGGGCCACGAAAAACACTAAAAACAGACCATACAGAATGAGCGCTGCGGCCGCGCCCGCTATCCAGGGCAGCACGGTGCCTGAAAGCTGCATGAAGCGCGCCGGATTTGCGAGTTTTTGCGTCAGCGTTTGCATGGATGGGATTTAAGACACTCGGGATGAGGTTGCAATGAACGGCATGGTCAGCGGCTATTCCAGTTGCAGTCTTAACGCAGCGGCCGCCGCTATTGGACCTATGACGACGCTTGCCAGCGAAATCGCTACCAGAATCAGGAACGAGGCCTGAAACGCGCCGGTGCCAAAGGTCACGGCGCTGACGGCCGAAATGCCGAAAATCAGGGTCGGAACATAAAGTGGCAAAACGACGAGCGCGAGCAGCAGCCCGCCCTTGCGGGCTTTGAGGGTCAAGGCAGCGCCGATGGAGCCAAGAAAACTGACGGCCGGCGTGCCGGCCAGCATCGTTGCCACCAGGGCCGGGGTGGCTTTCAGATCGAGGTTGAGCAGAATGCCGAGCAGCGGCGCCAGCAACGCCAAAGGAATTCCGGTCGAGAGCCAGTGGGCCAACGCTTTGGCCGCCGTGACGGCCTGGAGCGGCAGCGCGCCGGTTGCCAGCACTTCAAGCGTGCCATCATCGTAGTCCGTTTCAAAAATTCGGCCGAGCGATAGCAGGGCTGCCAGCAGCAACGCGATCCACAGCACACCGCTCGCGATCCGGCTGAGCAAGTTCAAGTCCGGGCCGAGGCCAAGCGGCATCAACGCCACGACGACCAGAAAAAATCCGAGCGCTGTGCCGACGGCTCCGCCTTCGCGCACGGCCAAGCGCAGATCACGCGCGACGAGTTTCCAGAACTGGTTCACTGCGGCGGCCCCGCAGACGTCAAGCGCAACTCGCGTGCGCGCTCGAGGCCGAGCGGCATGTGAGTCGCTGCAATGACGATGCCGCCCGATTGCGTGTGGCCGTTAACGGCTGCGGCAAGCTGTGCCGCCGATGCCGTGTCGAGTGAGACGGTCGGCTCGTCGAGCAGCCAGACCGGCCGGTATGCTGCCAGCAGACGGGCGAGCCCAAGCCGCCGCTTCTGTCCGGCTGAGAGATACTGCGCTGGAAAATCTTGCAGTGTGGTCAGGCCGAAGTGGTCGAGGGCATGGTCAGCGCGGTGCATGGCATCCGAGCTACTATCATGCGACAAATAGCTGGCCCAGAACAGAATGTTCTCACGCACGGTGAGGCTGGATTTGATGCCGTTGGTATGCCCAATGACGTGCATCCGCTCACGCAACGCCGTGTCATCTTGATTTGGATCCAGACGTATCGCGCCATGCTCGGCTGGCAAAAATCCGGCCAGCGCCCGGAGCAGCGTCGTTTTACCGGCACCATTGGCGCCCGCCAGCACGAGCGCCTCGCCACCGCCGACCGTGAACGACAGGGTGTCGATAATCACGCGGGAGCCGCGCATAATGACAAGCTGGTCAGCGATCAGGTGCACAACTTTGATGCCCACTGGCGAAGTGTTGGCCAACCGGGGTGGCAATTGAGCGCAACGGCGGCCCGGACGGAAGTCGAGTGTTTCTCTTTACGCGCGCCTTATATAAAAGTCTGCGGATACCTTTCGCTAGCGCAAAAGCGGGGCCGAAGCCGGTGGCGATCATGCGCTGCGGCATCCCCTCGTTCCGCCGGCACTCCGGCGGCGCGGCTCTTTATCAAACGTTGATGGAGGCCAGACCTTGAGCGCCGTAACCCCGATGCCGATCGATAGCTTTCAATGCCGCCAGACGCTGAGCGTCGATGGCAAAAGCTACGTTTACTATTCGCTGCCGCAGGCCGAGGCCAACGGCCTTAAAGGCATTTCGCGGCTGCCGTTTTCGATGAAGGTCTTGCTCGAAAACCTGTTGCGGCACGAGGACGGCCGCAGCGTCACGAAGGCTGACATTGCTGCCATGGCCGCGTGGCTCGACAACACCGGCAAGGTTGAGGCGGAAATCGGCTTTCGGCCAGCGCGCGTCTTGATGCAGGATTTCACCGGCGTTCCAGCCGTCGTCGATTTAGCAGCGATGCGTGACGGCATGAAACGGCTGGGTGGTGACCCGAATAAAATCAATCCGCTGGTACCGGTCGATCTGGTGATCGATCACTCGGTCATTGTTGATGAGTTTGGAACGCCCAAGGCGCTGAGTGCCAACGTGGCGCTCGAATACGAACGCAACAGCGAGCGCTACAACTTCTTGAAATGGGGCCAGGGCGCGTTTGAAAATTTCCGCGTCGTGCCGCCCGGCACCGGCATCTGCCACCAGGTCAATCTTGAGTATCTGGCGCAGACGGTGTGGACCAACACGATGGCCGATGGCACGACCGTCGCCTATCCCGATACGCTCGTTGGGACCGATAGCCACACGACGATGGTCAACGGCTTGGCCGTGCTCGGCTGGGGCGTCGGCGGCATTGAAGCCGAAGCCGCGATGCTCGGACAGCCGCAATCGATGCTGATCCCCGAGGTCATTGGCTTTAAGCTGACGGGCAAGCTCAATGAAGGCGTGACCGCGACCGACCTGGTGCTGACGGTCACGCAGATGCTACGCCAGAAGGGCGTGGTCAACAAGTTCGTCGAATTCTTTGGCTCTGGTCTCGATAGCATGACGCTGGCCGATCGCGCGACGATCGCCAACATGGCGCCCGAGTACGGCGCGACCTGCGGGTTCTTCCCAGCCGACAGCGAGACGCTCAATTATCTGACGATCTCGGGCCGCGAGCAGCACCGCGTCGCGCTGGTCGAAGCCTACAGCAAGGCGCAGGGCTTGTTCCGGGTGAAGGATTCTGCCGACCCGGTCTTCACCGATACCCTGGCGCTCGATCTCGGTGACGTGGTGCCGTCGATGGCTGGTCCCAAGCGGCCGGAAGGGCGCATCTCGCTGAGCGGAATCAAGAGCGGTTTTGCGGCAGCGCTCGACACCGAATACAACAAGCCCGGCGAACTCGCCAAACGCGTTGCGGTGGCCGGCAAGGCCTTTGATCTCGGCCATGGCGATGTTGTGATCGCTGCCATCACCAGCTGCACCAACACCTCAAACCCAAGCGTGTTGATTGGCGCTGGCCTGCTGGCGCGCAATGCCCTGGCGCGCGG
>JANMOL010000518.1:0-2923 GCA_031369245.1 Hyphomicrobium sp.
GCCTTCCGCTGGGCGGAGGATGAGCGCAAGGCTGGCGACAAGAGCATGGCGATCCTCGACTTGAAGGATCTGCGCGCTGTCATCGACGAAATGGGCAAGCGCGCCGCAACGCTGCGTAGCAAGTATGGCAACGTCGCGCCAGCGACCGTCGGCGTCATCCAGCGGCGGCTTCTGGTGCTGGAGGAACAGGGCGCCGACAAATTCTTCGGCGAGCCCGCGCTCGATATTCTCGACTTCATCAAGCTCGCTCCCGACGGCCGCGGCATCGTCAATATCTTGTCAGCGGAAAAGCTGATGAACACGCCCAAGCTGTATTCGACATTTCTGCTGTGGATGCTGTCGGAGCTGTTTGCAAAACTTCCCGAGGTCGGCGATCTCGACAAACCGAAACTGGTGTTCCTGTTCGATGAAGCCCATCTGTTGTTCAACGAAGCGCCGAAGGCGGTGCTCGATCAGATTGAGCGCGTGACGCGGCTGATCCGTTCAAAGGGCGTTGGTGTCTATTACGTCACGCAGAGCCCGGCCGACGTGCCCGACCGGGTGTCAGCCCAGCTCGGCAACCGCATTCAACATGCGCTGCGCGCGTTTACGCCGAAAGAGCAGAAGGCCATTCGCGCCGCTGCTGAAACGTTCCGCACCAACCCCGACATCAATACCGAGCGGGCTATTCAGGAATTGAAGGTCGGCGAGGCGCTGGTGTCGTTCCTGCACGATAAGGGTGAGCCGTCGATGGTGCAGCGGACGCTGATCCGCCCGCCGATGTCGCGCGTTGGCCCGTTGAAGGGTGACGAGCGCCGCGCGCTGCTCGAAAAGGATCGCGACAACCAGAAGAAATACAAGGACTTGCTGGATCGCGAGTCGGCCTACGAACGGCTGAATGATAAGCAGACGGCGAGCGGTCAGATTAAGGATAAGCTCAGAAGCTTCGGCAGTCTGTTCGGCTTCAAGCGCTGATATATGGACAGCTGTGTTGCGGCATGGCGTGTTGAAGCGCTTTTGAATACGCACTAATTTAAGCCTACGAGTCGGCATCAACGGATCGTCCACCAGACTGCCAACGCCGTGTTCCCGCTGACTGCACACGAGCGACGAGCTTAGAGGATTAGAGCCATGGGTTTTCGCTTTCAAAAGCGCATCAGCGTGCTGCCAGGCGTCAAGGTCAACCTGTCGAAGACGCGGATCAGCACAACGATTGGCGGCAAGGGCGCGGGGATCAACATCGGCCCCGACGGCAAGCCAATGGTGACCGTCGGCATTCCCGGCACGGGCATGAGCTATCGCCAGCCGCTCGGACTGGGTTTGGCTGTCGCTGGAATTATCGTTCTTGTTGCGCTGGCCGGGCTTGCCTTCTGGATCGCGCCCGATCAGGTCAAAGCCGCGTTGCACTGGTGGCAGCCAAAGTGGTTCTGATCGCTGACGCATTCGTTTGAGTGCGCGCTCAGCGAAACGGGATCAACGGCGCCAGCCGGTTAGCGGACGACTGCCACGCCGGTCATCGGTTTGTGCATCCATGGACCACCGTTGCGGCCAATGCGGCGGCCTTCTTCAAATAGCGCCGATTGATATTCGGGATCGAAGAACTCCTTGGCCTTGATCGTGAACGCTGGCGGGATGGCGAGCAGATTGAATTGCGCTCCTGCGTCCTGCGCAAGCCGATGGATGCGATAGAGTTCCAGCAGGTTCTGGTTTTTCGTCAGTGTGAGAATGGCGCGCGCGGCGATCGACACGGCTTTCGGTTTGGTGATCTCCGATTCTGGAACCACCTTGCCGTTCTTGATAATGTAAAGCTTGCGGACCGGCGGCGCGGGATAGAGCGGATCGAACGCTTTGAACGGCGCCTGCACCGGCAGCACGAACACTTCGCGGGTTGTGCCGCCATCGACGTGCAGTTCGTCGAAGGCTTTACCGTCGGCGACAACGGGAATTGAGACCGGTGGCAGCGCGCCCGGGATGGCGGCAGACGCTAAGATCACCTTGCGGAACAATTCGAGCGCGTCTTGGGTGCCGTGGCGGGCGATTTCGCCCATGTTCCACACCACCGGGCGCTGGGCGTCGAGGTTCGTGGTCAAGACCAGCAATAGCCGTCCGCGGGAATATTCATGGGCCACCGCGCGCAGCATTTTCTTGTCGACGTATTGCGCGATCAGCCCAACTAAGGGAGCGTTGTCGGCGAGTGCTGGTCCGCCGAGCAACCCCGGCAAGATCGACGAAATGACAACTTCGCTGGTCTGATATTGGGTCCAGATTTCTTTGAGCTGGGGATCATATTTGGGGCCGAGAAACGCAAACGGCGCGATGATGGCGCCGGCGCTGACACCGGTGACGATCTCAAATTCGGGGCGGTCTCCGCGCTCGGTCCAGCCGGTCAACACGCCCGCGCCGAACGCGCCATCGCCGCCGCCGCCGGACAGCGCCAGCGTTTCGACGACCGGGCGGCCGTCGATGAGCGTTGAATTTTGAGCGAGGCGCGGCAGGTTTGGCAATCGGCGGTGAGCCTCTGCGACCACGTCGCGCGGGGCTTCGTCGGCCCAGAAGCGCACGCCCGGCATACCAGCGACCATTGCTTTGGCCGCAATGCGGGAATCGCCAATGCCATTGTGCACCAGCATGGACGCGCAGCCGCTCAGGCTGGCACTGACGGCCATGACGCATACCAAACCAAGCTGACGCAGTAACAGCGGCAACGCGCGTCCCCCAAACCCACTCAATCAAAATGCTAGCCAGCACCAATCGACAGCCCGGCCAGAATAGACAGCCTGGACGGCAAGCCGCCCGCCCGCCATCCCTAAGGTTTTTATGAGGATTGGGATAGCGGTGACAAGCGGCAGGACTGCGGCCCTCCACGGTCGCCGGTTTTTGATGCCTATTGGCCACGCCGGGCTACAATTTGGGCAGCCGTATAGGCGTAGGCCGCCTGCATCAG
>JANMOL010000499.1:0-9902 GCA_031369245.1 Hyphomicrobium sp.
CTGGCGGCCGGTTCCGCCGCCGCAGCTGACCTCGGCGGCTATTGCTGCGCCGATCTAGAGGAACGCATCGCGGAACTCGAGGCGACGACCGCCCGTAAGGGCAATCGCAAAGTCTCTTTGACCATCTCTGGATATGTTGCCCAGGAAGTGACCTATTGGGACGACGGCAAGGAAACCAACGTCTACCTGCACGGCTTAGGCCCGACCCAGGCGACCCACGTCAAGTTCAACGGCCAAGCGACGATAGCGCCGGGCGTGACGGCTGGCTATGTGCTGCGCATCCAAAATCTCACTGACAACCCGTTCGGCCGCGATGCAGCGACGGGCGCCTCTTTGAATCAGAACGCAGACGACTTCAGCCAAGGCCTGAACGTGCAGATGTCGTACTGGTATCTGCAGAGCAAAGACTACGGCAAGATCAGCGTTGGCAAACAGGCGCACGCGGCCAAAAGCGCGGCGATGTTCACCGATCAGTCCGGCACGCAGATTTTTGACAACTACACTTTTCTGGATGGCTTTCCGAACTTCATCATCCGAAGTGGCGGCGATCTATCCCCGGCCGGCCTGACATGGGGGCAGCTCAGCTTTTGTCACGCACAAGCTCTTCCGCTGGGCGGCGACTGCAACGGCATCGTCATGAGCGGCGTGCGCTACGATACCCCGGCGTTTGCTGGCTTCACTGCATCCGCCAGCTGGGGTGAGGACGACGTCTGGGAGGTTGCCACGCGCTATAGCGGCGAGTTGGGCGGCTTCAAAATCCTCGCAGGCGTTGGCTACGCGCAGTTCACTGATGAGAACACCACCGGACCGTCGGTCTCGGTTCACAAACAGTCCGGCGTGTTCCAGGCGGGCGGATACATCCAGCATCTGGCAACGGGGTTGTTCGTGCACGGCGCCTACGGCCTTGAAGATAACAACCACACGCTCATCAAGACGGCCACCGGACTGAAAGTGGCCCAGGATAGCGACCACGGGTACGTTAAAGCTGGGATTCGCCAAAAGTGGACCGGGCTCGGCGCAACCATTCTCTACGGCGATTATGCCGAGTACAATGACCAGCTCGGTCCGGGCGCCCTCGGCCTCGGTGCCACCAGCAGCACGCTGCAACGCTACGGCGGCGGCATCGCCCAGGAAATCGATGCAGCGGCGATGACCATCTACCTCAAGATTCAGCGCTATGAAGCCAGCTTGAGCGGCTTAGCGCTGTCGCCAGCCGTATCAGCCCTCGACAGTGCCGGCTTTGTCAGCATGGGCGGCATCATCAACTTCTGAGGGGTATGCGGGCGATGCTTGGCACGGACCGGGTTGGGTTCTCATAACACGCAGGATGCGCGACCGTCGTTCACAGCCGCCCGCTCGTTTTTGCAGGTAAGCCCAAAAAGCCAACGCAACGCAGCGCCCCCGCTCGGCTGAATATCCGCAGGTCCGATGTCGCAATTGGATAAGTTTGCGTCATGTCCAGAAGAATGGCTGCGCGCGCAAATAGGCACACTCACACGACCCGCTGAGAACCCGACGCATAACCGTCTCGGACAAGCGGATACAGCCCGGGGGCGCGCGTGAAGAAAGAGTATTCTTTCTGGTCGCTTTTCAAGCAGGGCCTTCAGCACAACGAGGGTTGGGACCCCGCTTGGCGCAGCGCCGAGCCAAAGCCGTCCTACGACGTCGTGATTGTTGGTGCTGGCGGCCACGGTTTGGCGACCGCCTACTACCTTGCCAAGGAACACGGCGTCCGGAATATTGCCGTCATTGAAAAGGGCTATCTCGGCGGCGGCAACACCGCCCGCAACACCACGATCGTGCGCTCAAACTACTTGTGGGACGAATCCGCGCTGCTGTACGAGCACGCGCTCAAACTGTGGGAAGGCCTGACTGCCGACCTGAACTTCAACATCATGTTCAGCCAGCGCGGCGTATTCAATCTCGGCCACACGCTGCAGGACATGCGCGACATCGAACGCCGGGTCAACGCCAACAACCTCAACGGCATTGACGCGCTCGTGCTCGACGCTGCCGAAGTCAAACGCCGCATTCCGCTCATCGATGCCTCAAAGGGCACGCGCTATCCAATCCTCGGTGCCAGTTTTCAGCCCCGCGCCGGTGTCGCGCGCCACGATGCCGTGGCCTGGGGCTTTGCGCGCGGTGCTAGCAAATACGGCGTCGATATCATCGAGAATTGTGAAGTCACGGGGTTGGACATCGCGGCTGGCCGGATCAAGGGCCTGCAAACGAGCCGCGGCTACGTCGCAGCAAGCCGCGTTGGCTGCGTCGCGGCTGGCCACTCATCCGTCATTGCCAAGATGGCAGGCATCCGTATGCCGATTGAAAGCCATCCGCTACAGGCCTTCGTCTCAGAATCGCTGAAGCCGGTACTCGATACGGTGGTCATGTCGAATGCCGTCCACGGCTACATCAGCCAATCCGACAAGGGCGAACTCGTGATTGGCGCGGGCATCGATCATTATAACAGCTACTCCCAGCGCGGCAGCCCGCACGTTATCGAGCATACCGCCGCAGCGATCATTGAGTTGTTCCCGATGTTCTCGCGCGTACGCATGAACCGGCAGTGGGGCGGAATTGTTGATACCACGCCCGACGCCTGTCCAATCATCAGCAAGACCAAGGTCAAGGGCCTCTATTTCAATTGCGGCTGGGGTACCGGCGGCTTCAAAGCAACGCCCGGCTCCGGCAACGTCTTTGCCCATACCATCGCCCGCGACGAGCCGCACCCGCTGAACCGGGCGTTTGCGCTCGACCGCTTCCACACTGGACATCTCATCGACGAGCACGGCGCGGCCGGCGTCGCACACTGATCGGAAGGCACACGCAATGTTCGTTTTGCATTGCCCGCACTGCGGCGAAAAACGCGAAGAAGAAGAATTCGGCTATGGCGGCGAAGCGTTCATCGCGCGCCCTTTGGCGCCTGAAACGATCGACGATGTAACGTGGGGCGAATATCTCTTCATGCGCAAAAATCCCAAAGGCTGGCACTGGGAAATGTGGTCGCACAACACCGGATGCCGCAAGTTTTTTGTGGTGAAGCGCAATACCGCGACGCACGCTATCGACGGGTCGTGGACGCTCGCCGATGCTCGAAAACTCTATGATGCGGAAAGCAAAGCGTCATGAGCAGTCACCGCATTCAAAACCCGTTTGCACGCATCGATACCAGCCGTCCGCTGTCGTTCACGTTCGATGGCCAATCGTTTGGCGGCTTTGCGGGTGACACACTCGCCTCAGCCCTGCTGGCGCACGGCCATCGCATGCTCGCCCGAAGCTTCAAGTACGGCCGCCCGCGCGGGATCGTTGGCGCGGGTGCCGAAGAACCCAACGCGCTGGTCCAGCTTGAAGCGGGCCCGCTGACCATTCCGAATGTCAAAGCCACGCAGGTTGAGCTGTACGACGGCCTAAGCGCGTGCCGGACCACCGGATGGCCGTCGTTGGCCTATGATGCCAAAAGCATCGGCGGTCATTTTTCGCGCTTTATGCCGGCTGGCTTCTATTACAAAACCTTCAAATGGCCAGCAGCGCTCTGGCCGCGCGTTGAACCCATCATCCGCCACGCCGCAGGCTATGGCAGCGCGCCCGTCGATCCCGATCCTGAACAGTACGACCACCAGCATCATCACGCCGATGTCCTGGTCGTGGGCGCAGGTGCGAGCGGCTTGCTTGCAGCCCTGGGTGCTGGCCGGGCCGGATTGCATGTCATCCTCGTCGATGAGCAGAACGAACCCGGCGGCTGGCTGTTGTCGGCACCCCATGCTGTCATCGGCGGTCAGACAGCCAGCGACTGGCTCAAGACGACGATCGGTGAACTCAAAAGCCTGCCGAATGTCAGGATTTTAGCGCGCACCTGCGCCTTCGCGCTGCACGATATGAACATGATCCAGGCGGTTGAGCAGCTGCACGATCATGTCGCGCCATCCGCACGGCCGGCAGGTGAACGGCGTCAGCGCCTGCACCGCATCAGAGCCGGGCGCGTGGTACTTGCCAGCGGCGCCATCGAGCGCCCACTCGTGTACGGCAACAACGATCTGCCCGGCATCCTGACGGCTGCCGCTCTCACGACGTATCTCAACCGCTATGCGGTAGCCGTTGGCAAGCGCGTGCTCCTGCTGACCAGCAACGATCACGTCTATCAAGGCGCCTGTGATCTCGCCAAGGCGGGCTGCAGCGTTGTCCTCGCAGACACCCGCTCCACCATCAACCCAGCGTGGGAAAAACGCGCGCGTGCGGCGGGTGTTGATGTCATGGCCGGATACGGCATCGCCGAGGCCCATGGCGGCCGCGCCGTCAAGGGCGCACACCTCGTCCGGCTGCATCCCGAACGCATCGCCGTGGCTGGCAACGGCCCCTTCATCGATTGCGATGCGCTTGGCAGTTCCGGCGGATTATCCCCGACCGTTCATCTCTATTGCCACGATGGCGGACGCCCCGTGTGGGACGAAAAGCGCCTTGCGTTCGTTGCGCCAGCGACCGGGCGGGCAAAAGCTGGCATCTACGTCGTTGGCGCGGCCAGCGGTGAATTTGGCCTACAGAACGCGCTCGCACAAACCTGCCTGACGACCGCCGAGCTGCTCGCGACGTTCGACAAAGCCAGCGCGATCGCCACGCTTAACGTCCGAACCGATGAGCCAGACCTGCAGCCCGCGCGGCGCATCTTCCGGTTGCCGGATGGCAAGCCTGAAGGACACGGCAAGAAAGCCTTCGTCGATTACCAAAATGATGTCGCCGCCTCCGATATTCATCTCGCCGTGCGGGAAAACTACCGGTCGATCGAACATATCAAGCGCTACACAGCGCTCGGCTTTGGCACTGATCAAGGCAAGCTTTCCAACGTCAACGGCTTTGCGATTGCAGCCGACGCCCTCGGCAAGAGCATTCCTGAAGTCGGCACGACAACATATCGTCCGGCCTACTCTCCGGTGACCTTTGGCACGCTCGCTGGAGCCCACGCCGCCGATACGTTCGAGCCGCGCCGATACACTGCGATGCATTCATGCCATGTGGCGCGCCAGGCGGAATTCGAGCCCGTCGGTCAGTGGCTGCGGCCGTGGTACTTTCCAACAGGCGGCGAAGATCTGCATGCCGCGGTGCGGCGCGAATGCTTAGCGGCCCGCCGCAGCGTTGCCATGATGGATGCGTCCACGCTGGGTAAGATCGACATCCGCGGCCGCGACGTGCGCGAATTCCTCAATCGCGTTTATGCCAACGCTTGGACCCAGCTTGCACCCGGCAAATGCCGGTACGGCCTGATGCTCGACGAAAACGGCATGGTCTTTGACGATGGCGTTACGGCCTGCATCGCCGACGATCACTTCCTGATGACGACCACAACGGGCGGCGCGGCCCGCGTCCTGACGTGGCTCGAAAAGTGGCACCAGACCGAGTGGCCCGAACTCGACGTTTATATGACGTCGGTCACCGACCACTGGGCGACCGCTGCTGTTGTTGGCCCCAAGAGCCGTCAGGTTCTGGCTAAGCTCTGCACGGATATTGATCTCTCGCCAGCGGCATTCAAATTCATGGATTGGCGCGAGGCGACAGTCGCGGGCGTGGCCGCGCGCGTATTCCGCATCAGTTTCTCAGGTGAACTCGCGTTCGAGGTCAATGTCGACGCGAGCTACGGTCACCATGTCTGGGAGGCGCTGATGGCGGCCGGCCGCGAATTCGGCATCACGCCCTACGGCACGGAAACCATGCACGTGCTGCGCGCCGAAAAAGGCTTCATCATTGCGGGCCAGGATACCGACGGCTCGATGACGCCGTTCGATCTCGACATGGCATGGGCGGTGAGCATGAAAAAGCCGTTCAGCTTCATCGGCAAGCGCTCCTTCGCGCGCAGCGACACTGCAAAATCGGATCGCAAACAGCTGGTCGGCCTGCTGACCGACGATCCCCAAGTCATCCTGACGGAGGGTGCGCAAATGATTGAAACCAGCAACACGGCGCCACCGGTGCCCATGTTTGGGCACGTGACGTCAAGCTACTTCAGCCCGGAACTCGGCCGCTCTATCGCGTTGGCCGTCGTCCGTGACGGCATCCACCGCCGTAGCGAAGACGGCGTCAAAGCCGGCCGCGATATCATGTATGCTTGGGCCGGCGGTAAGGCGCACAAGGTCAGGATTGTTTCGGCCGTGTTCATCGATCCGCAAGGAGCGCGCCAAAATGTCTGAGCCCGTGATGCAATCACCGCTGCATCCCTTTGATTTGGCAGCGAAGGCGCGGCCACTGGATGCCAGCTGCGGCGTGTGGGTCAGTGAGCTGCCATTGCTCGGCTATGTCAGCCTTCGGGGACAGTCATCAGATCAAGCCTTTACAGAGGCCGTCGCCCGCATTGCTGGCGTCGCATTGCCAACAGCGCCGTGTACATTTGCGATATCAGGTTTGGCTAAAATCCTTTGGATTTCGCCAGATGAGTGGCTGATCGTGTGTCCGCGAGCCCGGCCGAAAGGCCTGCTTGGCGAATTCAGCCAAGCGCTGAAAAGCGTCAAGCACCAAGTGGCTGATAACTCCGGCGGCTATACGCAAATCTACTTGCAAGGCAAAAATGCCCGCGATCTTTTGAGCCATACCAGCGTCTATGATCTGGAAGCACTCACGCCGGGCCGCATCGTTGGCACGACCTTTGGCAAGTCATCGCTCTACATGCACCGCCACCGTGACGGCTACTGCCTTCTGCTGCGCCGCAGTTTCGCAGACTACATTTGGCGCTATCTCGTGCGAGCCGCCGAGCCCTACGGTTTTGGCGTCGCCCAAATCGATGCCGCGCTGATCGCCGGAGCCGCCGCATGAACTACAGCGTATTCGAGGTTTTTCGCATCGGCATTGGACCATCCAGTTCTCACACGGTTGGGCCGATGACGGCCGCCAACAGCTTCGTTGACGAACTCAATAGCCTCAGTGTCTTCGAGGCCGTTGAGCGGGTCCGCGTCAGCCTCTACGGCTCGCTCGCCTTAACCGGCGCGGGTCACGGCACAGACTTCGCCGTCATCGCCGGCCTGATGGGCGAGACACCCGAAGAGATCGATCCTGTTACCAGCCGGACAAGAGCCGACGCCGTTGCCCTGGACCATCGCTTATTACTTGGCGGGCGACGCCAGATTTCGTTTGCGCCCCCAACAGATCTCGCAATCCACAAAGCCGAATTCTTAGCCGAGCATCCCAATGGGATGCTGTTCGAAGCCTTTGACGGCCAAGGCCGCACGGTGCACAGCAACACCTACTTTTCGATTGGCGGCGGGGCCGTGCTGGATCGCGCAGCGCTGGCGGCCAATCGCCGGACCGGGTCCGATGAAATTCCTCATCGCGCCGTGCCCTATGCTTTCGACAACGCCGTTGAATTGCTGGCGCTGTGCCGCACGCACGGCCGATCGATTGCCGATATCGTCTGGTTGAACGAATTGACGTATCAGGACGGCCCGGCGACGCGCGCTAGGCTTCTGAAGGTCTGGCAGGCCATGCGCGATTGTTTGGAGCGCGGTCTGCGCACCGAAGGGATTTTACCCGGTGGCCTGAAAGTCAAGCGGCGCGCCCCATCACTCTACCGTCAGGCGTGCGACCCTGCGGGCAAACTCACCGGCGATTTCCGCGCCATGGATACGGTCAGCGCGTTCGCCATTGCCGTCAATGAGGAAAACGCCGCTGGCGGCCGGGTCGTGACAGCGCCAACCAACGGCTCGGCTGGCGTGATCCCGGCAGTGCTGCGCTACTTCACACAGTCGAACGAGGGCTGCAAAGATCCAGCCAAACACGATGACAGCGTCATCACATTTCTGCTGACGGCCGCGGGCATCGGCATGCTGTACAAGAAAAATGCCTCGATCTCAGCGGCTGAAATGGGCTGCCAGGGCGAAATCGGCGTGTCGTGTTCCATGGCCGCCGCAGGCCTCGCCGCCGTGATGGGCGCAACCAGCGCGCAGGTCGAGAACGCCGCTGAAATCGGCATGGAGCACAATCTCGGCATGACCTGCGACCCAATCGGCGGACTGGTGCAAGTTCCGTGCATAGAACGCAACAGCATGGGCGCGCTCAAAGCGATCAACGCTGCGCGATTGGCGATGATGGACGACGGCACGCATCTGGTCTCACTCGACGCCGTGATCGAAACGATGCGCCAGACCGGCCACGATCTCCAATCCAAGTACAAAGAGACGTCACTTGGCGGATTGGCCCAAACGGTTGTCTATTGCTAGGCGAGGTCGTGTTGTGAATTTGGCCGCACGGACTGTGCATCAAAGTAGCATCGTTATCGACGGGCTCATCATATCGAAATGGAACCGCTCGGTTTTCGAGGATATGCGCACAGCCGGACTTTCGGCAGCCAACTGCACGGTGTCGGTGTGGGAAGGCTTCAAGGAGACCGTCGCCAACATCGCCGATATGAAGCGGATGATCCGCGAAAACAGTGATCTCCTGCGGCTGGTCCGCACAACCGCCGACATCGAAGCGGCCAAGCGCAGCAACAAAACCGGCATCATCCTCGGCTTTCAAAACGCCCAGGCCTTCGAAGACAACCTCGGCACGATTGAAGCCTTCGCCGATATGGGCGTGCGGGTCGTGCAGCTCTGCTACAACACCCAAAATTTGATTGGCACGGGCTGTTACGAGCGCGACGGCGGCCTGTCAGGCTATGGTCACGAGGTCATCACCGAGATGAACCGCACCGGCATCATGATTGACCTGTCACATGTTGGCCCAAAAACCTCGAAGCAGGCGATCATCGCCTCAACCAAGCCGGTCTGCTACTCGCACTGCCTGCCATCGGGCTTGAAGGAGCATCCGCGCAACAAAAGCGACGAGCAGTTGCGCTTCATCGCCAGCCGCGGCGGTTTTATTGGAGTCACGATGTTCCCGCCGTTTCTCAAGCGCGGCATCGATGCAACCGTCGACGACTACGTCGAGGCCATCGCCTATGTCATCAATGTCGCCGGCGAAGACTGCGTCGGCTTCGGAACGGATTTCACGCAAGGCTATGGCGACAGTTTCTTTGATTGGATCACCCATGACAAAGGCCGCCACCGCCGGTTGACCGAATTTGGCACCGTCCGAAACCCCGATGGCATCCGCACGATTGCCGAAATCCCCAATCTCACGGCGGCCATGCAGTCGGCCGGATGGACCGAGCCGCGCATTCGCAAGGTGATCGGCGGCAATTGGCTGCGCATTTTCAAGGAAGTCTGGGATCATTGATCATGTATGCGCAAAGCAACGGCAACCGGGCAACCTCATGAAGCCGCAAGTTCCCATCGAGGTCGATGATGTCACGGGCGTGTGGAGCACCGACGGCTTGCCTATGCTGTATGTGCCGCGGCATTTCTTTATGAACAATCATCGCGCCGTTGAAGCCGCACTCGGTCCGCAACGGTATGCCGAAATCATCTATGACGCGGGTTACACCTCGGCCCGAACATGGTGCGAACAAGAAGCCAGAACACACAGCCTCGCAGGCATGCGCGTGTTCGAGCACTATCTCGCGCGGCTATCGCAACGCGGTTGGGGGCAGTTCAGCTTCATCGCCGCCAACGCCGCAGCCGGTGAAGCCAGCATCAAACTCATGCATTCAGCGTTTGCGCTGGCAGAGCCAAAGGCAGCAGACACCCGCGCACACGGCAAAGTCTGCTCGATGTTTGCGGGCTGGTTCGCCGGTGCCATGGATTGGGTCGCCGGCTGCGCGCCCAATGACCGGGTCAGCGTCTGCAGCGAAGTCCAATGCCAAGCCGAAGGCCATCCGCATTGCCTGTTCGCCGTCCGCCGCAGGCCTCCAACGATTTCCCGGTGAGAACCACGCGATGCGCTATCCCCATGTGTTTTCCCCGATCACTCTCAACAAGCTGACGCTGCCTAACCGCATCTACAGCACAGCGCATGCGGAAGTGTACGCCGACGCCGACGGCATGCCC
>JANMOL010000506.1:0-9834 GCA_031369245.1 Hyphomicrobium sp.
ACCGCCATGCCGGCGCCTGAAGAATTCCCGCGCTTCAGCCAGTACTGGCTGCAAGGCATGGGCAGCGATCCGTCCGCACCGCTGACGATTTACGGCCTGCTCGATGGCCCGAGCCTGACCGGCGCGTACCGCATGAAAACCGAGCGGCTGACGGATGCGCGCGATGTGCATCGCGTCGTCATGGAGATCGACGCGGTGCTGTTTGCGCGCAAAGATATTACGCGCCTGGGCATTGCGCCGTTCTCCAGCATGTTCTGGTACGGCGAAGCCAGCCGCAAACAATCGGCCGACTGGCGTCCTGAAATTCACGATAGCGACGGGCTGGCGATTTTGACTGGATCGGGTGAGCGTATTTGGCGTCCGGTCGGCAACCCGCCACGCGTCATGACAAGTTCGTTCGTCGATCGCGATGTCCGCGGCTTCGGCTTGCTGCAGCGCGACCGCGACTTCGTGCACTATCTCGATGATGGGGTATTTTATGAACGCCGGCCGTCGGTCTGGGTCGAGCCGCTAGAGCCATGGGGCGAGGGCGCGGTGCAGCTGGTCGAAATTCCGACCGACGACGAGACCAACGACAATATCGTTGCCTATTGGGCACCGGCCGCGCCGTTCAAGGCGGGTCAGGAGCGGCGCTGGCGCTACCGGCTGTCATGGCTCGACGATATCGCGTTTCCCGAAGCCGTCGGGCGCGCAACCGGCACGTGGACGGGCCTGGGCGGCAGGCCTGGGCACAAGCGGCCCGATGGCGTCCGCAAGTTCGTCATCGACTATCAGGGCCGGGTGTTTGAGGGCCTGGGCCGTAACGATGCGGTCGAACTCGTGGTGACGGCGTCGCGCGGCGATGTCTCGAACGCCTACAATCATCCTGTGGTCGATCAAAGCCTGCGCTGGCGCGCGTTTTTTGATATCCTGGCGACTGGCAGCGAGCCGGTTGATCTGCGGGCGTTCTTGCGCAAGGGCGGGCGGGCGCTGACCGAGACTTGGATTTTCCAGTATTTTCCCGACGGCTGATCAGCGTTTGAAGCGCCGTTGTGATGCTGGCGTGCGCTGTTGCCAGCCGTGCCGCTCAAGTTCCGGGTCGGCATGTTCCTCGAGGGGAAAGCCCAGCAGCAGGTAGCCGACCAGCGCCCACGACGCTGGCACGTCCAGAAGGGCCGTGACAGCGCGCGCGTCCAGGATCGACACCCAGCCGAGGCCAACGCCTTCGGTGCGGGCGGCATACCAAAGCGTGGTGATCATCGCGACGCAGGAATAATCGAGCATCTCGGGCATGGTTTGCCGTCCAAGCCCGCGGCCTTGATCCGATTGGCGATCACACAACACCGCTAGATGGACCGGTGCTGCATCGAACCCGGCAAGCTTCAGCGCGCTGTAGTCATCGCGGGTTTGCGGGTCGTCATAGGCCAGCGCTGCCGTCTGGTTGCAGGCTTCGAAGTTGGCCCGCACAGCCGCCCGCACGGCGCTGCCGGGCATCACTTCGAGGCTGCGCCACGGCTGGCTGTTGCCAACGGAGGGCGCCAGATCGGCGATGTCGAGCAAGCGATCCAACTGACCGGGCTGCAGCGGATCTGTCTTGAAGCGGCGGACATCGCGCCGCCACTGTACGAGGGCGTGGAAGGCCTCGGGATCAAACGACGGCGGTTCACCACCGCTATCGTCTGGACGCGTCACGCCGCCGGGCCGGTTGCGATGGGCAGTCCGTTATCCTGGCCCCATTCAGCCCAGCTGCCATCGTAAACAGCGGCGTTGGTCTGGCCGAGCACGGCGAGTGCCAGCGCCAGCATCGAGGCCGTCACGCCCGAGCCGCAGGTCGTGACCACCGGCTTGGCTGGATCAATGCCAGCCGCCTTGAAGAGGGCGGCGAGTTCGGCTGCAGACTTCAGCGTGCCGTCGGGGTTGAGCAGCGTTTGCGAAGGGACGTTCCTGGCGCCGGGAATATGCCCGCTGCGCAAGCCGGCGCGCGGTTCCGCCTCGCGGCCTTCAAACCTGCCAGCTGGCCGCGCGTCGACGATCTGGCCGTTGGCTTTCTTGAGCAGGGCTTTCATTTCATCGAGATCGCGGATCAGCTCGGTGTTCTGCAACGGGCTGTAGTGGCGTTCAGAGCGCTTTGGCGCTGGGCCGTCATCGAGCGGCCGGCCTTCGGCTTTCCATTTTTTCAAGCCGCCGTTCAGCACCGCGACATCGCGATGGCCCATGGCGCGAAACGTCCACCATACCCGGGCCGCTGAAAAAATGCCGAGCGTGTCGTAGACAACGATGCGGGCGCCGTCGCCGATGCCCATCTTTTTCATGCGCGACGAAAACTTGACCGTCGAGGGCAGCATATGCGGCAGGCTCGACTTCTCGTCAGACAGGTCGTCGATATCGAAAAACAGCGCGCCGGGAATGTGCTCGGCCCGGTACTCGGCCTTGGCATCGCGGCCAGAGGTTGGCAGATGCCAGCTGCCATCCAACACGATCAGGTCGGGGGAGGAGAGGTGGCTTTGCAGCCAGTCGGTTTCGACGATCCAGTTTTTTGCAGTCTTGGACAAAGGATCCCCCCAGACGGATGGCAGTGCGCGGTGCCGCTTCATGCACATAGGCAAATCTGGATTGCCCCGCAAGTTTGACGCGCGTGTGATGGCCAGGAGCGCTCGGGGAGCGCTCAGGGCGCGTTTGTTGTGCACAGCCCCCCGGCGCATCGGCACAGAACCCGAAACCCGGCCCTGCGGCACGGTGTGACGGGAAAATCACCTTCTGGCGTACACGGCTGAAAGTCGTGCCGGAATGGCGCTTGGCTTTACCGACAATTAACCGGTGACCCGCACAGTGGGCCTGTGAAGTTGAGGTCTACAGGCCTGCGAAGTGTCGAGTGCCTGTCTCTTTTAAAGGGTCCAAGCCAATGAAATCTACGCTCAAGGCTGGCATCGCCCTGGCAGCACTATCCGCCGCTGTCGCGATCGCCGGTTCCGCTTCTGCCGCCGATTTGGGCGGTTCGATGAAGGACGGCTACATCCAGCCGATGCCGGAAGTCGTTCGCGGCCCGTCCGGCCCATGCTACTTCCGCGCCGACGTCGGCTATTCGTGGTCGCAAGACCCAGAGCTGACATGGCCGGTCAACAATCAGACCATTTCTGTCCTCGATGATGGCTTCGGTAACTACAACGAAGTGAGCCGCACTTCGACCTTCGTTGGCGATAGCGTTGCAAACGCCAGCCGCGAAAACAGCGCCTTCGGCGAAGTCGGCATGGGCTGCGGCTCGGGCCCGCGCGGTTTGCGCGGTGAAGTGATGTTCGGTTTCCACGGCGACCGGAAAATCGATGGTGAGCCCAATCCCTTTTCGATCGACTATGTCGATGTCACTCCTGTTCCCGTCAATCCGCCGCCGGTCGATGTGCCGGTGGTTGATGACCCGCTGCACACCAGCGTCCAGTCTTACACGATGATGTTTAACGCCTATAAAGACCTTGGTCAGTTCGGCAGAATTACGCCCTATGCCGGTGCCGGCATCGGCGTCGCCTATCACATCGTCGACGAGACGTTCTTCACCGGTAACCCCAACCTCACGAACCGCATCGAAGGCGACCGCGATTTGTCGTTTGCCTGGGCACTGATGGCGGGTGTTGGCTACCAGGTCTCGGACCGCGCCACGATCGACTTCGGGTATCGCTACCTCGATCTTGGTTCGGTCGAAACGGGCCGGGTCGACAACGCCGGCTTCGTCAATCCAGCCGTCCAGATCGACGATATTACGTCGCACGAAATCAAGGTCGGCCTGCGCTACAGCTTTGGCGGCGGCTCAGATTGCTGCGCTGCGCAGTATGCCCCTCTGAAGTAACGGGCGCATACCGCTCCCAAACAATCGCAGCCGGGTCGCGGAGCAGTCTGCGGCCCGGCTTTTTGTTGTCTGCCCAGCTGGGTGCCCAGCTCGGTGCCCAGCTTTGGCAAGCGGCTTGCAAAGCCCTCCCTGAGGCCTCCCCATACCGGCGGGGGCGCAGCGGGGAGCCCGTTCATCCGATGTTTTTTAAGGTTCTTGGCGTCGCAATGGCGGCCATTTGCGCCGTTTTGGCGTCCGGCTATGACACAGATGCCGCCATTTACGTCGCCGCCCTGCCAGCCGTCGCCGCCTTCGTGATCTTCACGCTCAGCTAAGCGCGCCGTGAGCTTGCCGCCGTATTTACAGTTGATTTCGCGGTTCTAGCCCCTGTATGACACCGCACCCTCCGCTTCGCGCGTGACTGGTTCGCGACTGGCTCGGGTCCGCCACTTTGGCCGGACCCAGTGGTCCAGCTTGTCTCGTGCGGGCTGGCAGGGGATGTGTCAGGGCGCTGACGTCAGGCCATGGGTTCCGTCATGGTGCTCATGGAATTGGCCGCTTGACACCGATCGGACAGATTGCGCAACAGCGTAGACAAGCGGGCGTGGCGGAATTGGTAGACGCACTGGATTTAGGTTCCAGCGGCGCAAGTCGTGGGGGTTCAAATCCCTCCGCCCGCACCAGAATAGGCGAGTAGGGAGTAGCGATTAGCGAATTTTGTGTCGGGCCGCGCGGTTGATCTGCCCACCATTGGCTACTCCCTATTCGCTACTTACAGGTTTCAACGAGTGTTCGAGCGAGACAACGATGCAAGTCACAGAAACGGCACGAGACGGTCTGAAGCGCACGCTCAAGGTGGTCGTGGATCAGGCGGAGCTAAGCCAGCGCTTTTCCGTCCGGCTCGACGAGTTGAAAGACCGCGTGCAGCTCAAGGGCTTCCGCAAGGGCAAGGTGCCGGTGCCGCATTTAAAGAAGATGTACGGCAAGGGCTTGATGCAGGAAGTGCTCGAGCAGGCCGTCAGCGAATCGAGTGCCAAAGCCGTTAAAGACCGCAACGAGCGGCCCGCGCAGCAGCCGACCATTGAAATCGATGATGCCAAAGAGGGCGTGTTCGAACGGATCGTGGCTGGTGAAGCCGACCTGGCGTTTTCGATGTCGTTTGAAGTTTTGCCGCCGATTCCGGTTGCCGATCTATCGAGCTTGAAGCTCGAACGGCTGGTGGCTGATGTCGATGACGAAGCGGTCGAGAAAGCACTCAATGAGCTGGCTGATCGCAACGTCACGTTCGCCGTCGAGGACGGCCGGGCTGCCAGCAACGGCGATATGGTGACGCTCGATTTCAAAGGCACGCTCGATGGCGAGGCTTTTGAAGGGGGCGCTGCTGAGGGCGCCAACCTGGTGCTCGGCAAGGGCCAGTTCATTCCAGGCTTTGAAGAGGGCATGATTGGCGCCAAGGCTGGTGAAGCACGGACCGTCAACGGCACGTTCCCTGACGCGTACCCGATGAAGAATTTGGCCGGCAAGACGGCACAATTCGAGGTCAGCGTTAAGGCTGTCTCGAAGCCAAACCGGCCAGCGATCGATGAAGACTTTGCAACCGGCTTGGGGACGGAAAATCTCGCCAAGCTGAAGGAACTGGTGGCAGCCCAGATCAAGCGCGAATACGATCAAGCCTCGCGCATGAAATTGAAGCGCGAACTGCTCGATGAGCTCGACAAGGCGCACACCTTTGAATTGCCAGCGTCGCTGGTTGATTTCGAGTTCGAAAACATCTGGAAGCAGCTGACCAACAACCTGACGGCGACCAACAAGACCTTTGCCGATGAAGGCAAAACTGAAGACGAGGCGCGGGCAGAATATCGCGACATTGCGGCCCGGCGCGTGCGGCTTGGGCTGGTGATCGGCGAGATCGGCGAAAAGAACAAATTGAGCGTGACGCAGGACGAGCTGCGCCGTGCCCTGGTCGATCGCGCCCGCCAGTTTCCGGGCCAGGAAAAAATGGTCTATGAATACTATGAGAAGCAGCAGGGCGCCTTAGCCGAGCTGCGGGCCCCGATTTTCGAGGATAAGGTCGTCGATCACGTCCTGGAACAAGCCAAGCCCATTGAAAAAAAGGTCACCAAGGACGAACTGTTCAAGGCGGTCGAGGAAACAACGGAGCGTTGATGCGGCAACCTGGTGCGCAGGCCTTGCGGCAGGCGTAATCTGGGGCCACATCTGACGGCAATAGCGTCGCCATCGAGCGGCGTGCCGCTGGGCTTGGCATCCGCTGAGTTTGACAGCGGGCTCAGATTTACAAAGGAAAGACGACCTTCATGCGCGATCCGGTCAACACCGTCACCAACACGTTCTGGCCCATGGTCGTCGAACAGACGACGCGCGGCGAACGTGGCTACGATTTGCCGTCGCGGTTGTTGAAGGAGCGCATCATTTTCGTGACCGGTCCCGTCGAGGACCACATGGCGGCATCGATCTGCATGCAGCTGCTGTTTCTCGAAGCCGAGAACCCGAAAAAAGAAATCTCGATGTACATCAACTCGCCGGGCGGCGTGGTGACGAGCGGCATGGCGATCTACGACACCATGCAATTCATCAAGCCGCCGGTCGCAACGCTGTGCATCGGCCAAGCCGCCTCGATGGGCTCGCTGCTGCTGTGCGCCGGCGCTAAAGATATGCGCTTTGCGCTGCCGAACGCGCGCATCATGGTGCATCAGCCGTCGGGCGGATTTTCGGGCCAGGCGTCGGATATCGAACGCCACGCCGAAGACATCATCAAGATGAAGCGGCGCTTGAATGAGAGCTACGTCAAGCATACCGGCCAGTCGTACGAAAAGATCGAGCGCACGCTCGATCGCGACTACTTCTTGACGGCCGACGAAGCCCGCGATTTCGGTCTCATCGACAAGGTTCTCAATAGCCGCGATGAAGTCGATGGTGGTCTGTTCGAGGCCAAGCCGGCGTAAGCGAAGGGTATGCAACCTGAGGCCGCTTGCAGCCGATGGGCGGCCTAAAAGAACAAACCCCGCACAGTCGCGAAAAAAATTAAGGACACATTGAGCATCTTCCATAGTGATGCCTGGAAACAGGGCAAACTGTGGCAATAGCGCCCCTTGTCCCGGATGGCGGGGGAGCTGCTTTAATGCAATCTTGATCTGACGAACATTAGCGTGTTGAGATCGGCAGGTAGATTCAGGGTGGCCCGCGACTGGGCAAGTCGCGCGCCCTGATCAGCGGGCCAAAGAGAGAACATTCCGCCAGGATGTCTCTCAACTAGGGTGAGATGACGAATGGCTCAAGAGAAGAACACCCTGTATTGCTCCTTCTGCGGCAAGAGCCAGCATGTAGTGCGCAAACTCATTGCGGGTCCGACGGTATTCATCTGCGATGAGTGCGTCGAACTGTGCATGGATATCATCCGCGAAGAAAACAAGAACACGCTCGTCAAATCGCGCGACGGTGTGCCGAGCCCGCAAGAAATTTGCGGCGTGCTCGACAGCTACGTCATCGGCCAGTTCCACGCCAAGCGCGTGCTGTCGGTTGCAGTTCACAATCACTACAAGCGTTTAAACCACGCCGCCAAGAACAACGACGTCGAACTCGCGAAGTCGAACATCCTGCTCGTTGGTCCGACCGGTTCGGGCAAGACGCTGCTGGCGCAAACGCTGGCCCGCATTCTCGATGTGCCGTTCACGATGGCGGACGCGACGACACTGACCGAAGCCGGCTATGTCGGTGAAGACGTCGAAAACATCATTCTGAAGCTGCTGCAGAGCGCCGACTACAACGTCGAGCGGGCGCAGCGCGGCATCGTCTACATCGACGAAGTCGACAAGATCTCACGCAAGTCCGACAATCCTTCGATTACACGGGATGTCTCGGGCGAAGGCGTGCAGCAGGCGCTGCTGAAAATCATGGAAGGCACGGTTGCCAGCGTGCCGCCACAGGGTGGCCGTAAGCACCCGCAGCAGGAATTCCTGCAGGTTGACACGACGAACATTCTGTTCATTTGCGGCGGCGCGTTCGCCGGGCTCGAAAAGATCATCTCGCGGCGCGGCAAGGGCTCGTCGATCGGGTTTGGCGCCAAGGTCTTGGGACCGGACGAACGCAGAACCGGCGAAGTGCTGCGCGGCGTCGAGCCGGAAGATTTGCTGAAGTTCGGCTTGATCCCGGAATTCATCGGCCGCTTGCCAGTGATCGCAACGCTCGAAGATCTCGATGAGACCGCGCTCGTGCAAATTCTGACCGAGCCGAAGAACGCCATCGTCAAGCAGTATCAGCGCTTGTTCGAGATGGAAGACGTCAAGCTGACGATCACGGTTGATGCGCTGAAGGCGATTGCGCGGCGCGCGATCGAGCGCAAGACGGGTGCTCGCGGGTTGCGCTCGATCATGGAAGGCATTCTGCTCGACACGATGTTCGATTTGCCAACCTTGAAGGGCGTCGAAGAGGTTGTCATCGGGCCGGAAGTGGTTGAAGGCGCGGCCCGTCCGCTGCGCATCTATTCAGACCGCGCCGAAGAAAAAGGCTCGTCGGCTTAAACGCCTGCACCGCTGGGCTGAACGATGGCTCAGCGGGATCTTGATCTTAGACCAATGGTCCCCATTTGTTCGAAGGGAGATTAATCACCGGCAGGATCAGGGTAAAACCGAACCCGCTGGCTGACGTATCTCCCACAGCGCAACGCGCCCGCGAACGCTAAGCTGCCGCCACAAATGGGACAGCTAAAGCGGGTCTGAGGTGGAACGAAGCGTGCAATGCACGAACCTCCAGCATTGGGGCGTTCGGACCGCGAAAGTAGGTAGTGACATGAGCGAAGAGAAAAAGACCAAAGACAAGCCAGCTGGCAAGGAGCTTTATCCAGTCCTGCCGCTGCGCGATATCGTGGTCTTCCCGTACATGATCGTTCCGTTGTTCGTTGGACGGGAAAAATCGATCGCGGCGCTGGAAGAAGTGATGCGCGCCGACAAGCAGATCTTGCTTGCCGCCCAGAAGAACGCGGGCGACGACGATCCGGCGACGGACGCCATCTATCAAATCGGCACGCTGGCTTCGGTGCTCCAGCTCCTGAAGCTGCCGGATGGCACCGTCAAGGTGCTGGTCGAAGGCAGCGCGCGCGCCAAAGTGCTGCGCTACACCTCAAACGATAACTATTTCGAAGCTGAAGTTGAGCGCGTGGCTGAACAGCCCGGTGCCAAGGATGAGCTTGAAGCGCTCGGCCGTTCGGTCGTCACGCAATTTGAAAGCTACGTAAAGCTCAACAAAAAGGTGTCGCCGGAAGTGCTCGGCACGGTCAGCCAGATCGAGGATTACGCCAAGCTCGCCGACACGATTGCTTCGCATCTGGCCGTCAAGATTTCCGACAAACAGGACGTACTCGAAACCGCGACGGTTTCTGAGCGGCTTGAGCGCGTCTACACGCTGATGGAAAGCGAAATCTCGGTTCTCCAGGTCGAGAAGAAAATCCGTTCGCGCGTGAAGCGCCAAATGGAGAAGACGCAGCGCGAGTACTATTTGAATGAGCAGATGAAGGCCATTCAGAAGGAACTCGGCGACACCGACGAACGCGATGACATCGCCGAATTCGAAGAAAAGATCGAAAACACCAAGCTGTCGAAGGAAGCCAAGGACAAGGCGCTGGCTGAGCTGAAGAAGCTCAAGCAGATGAGCCCGATGTCGGCTGAAGCGACGGTGGTGCGCAACTATCTCGATTGGCTGTTGTCGATCCCCTGGGGGATCAAGGGCAAGATCAAGAAGGATATTGCCGAAGCCCAGCAGATCCTCGATCTCGAGCACTATGGCCTGGAAAAGGTCAAAGAGCGGATCCTCGAGTATCTCGCAGTGCAGGCGCGTACCAACAAGCTGAAGGGCCCGATCCTGTGCCTCGTTGGTCCGCCCGGCGTCGGTAAGACGTCGCTTGGTAAATCGATCGCCAACGCCACGGGCCGCGAATTCGTTCGCATGTCCCTGGGCGGTGTCAGAGACGAAGCGGAGATCCGCGGTCACCGGCGCACCTACATCGGCTCGATGCCCGGCAAGGT
>JANMOL010000537.1:0-4674 GCA_031369245.1 Hyphomicrobium sp.
GTCGGCTTCGGCCGCCGGTTTGTCCCAGCGGAGGCGGTGAATGCGCGGAAAGCGCATTGCTACGCCGGACTTATGCCGGGTCGAGGCTTGCACAGCGTCGAAGGCGACTTCGAACACCAGGCCGGGTTCAACGGCGCGGACCGGGCCAAAGGTCTCGGTGGTGTGGGCCCGGATCCATTTATCGAGCTGGCGCAATTCGGCATCGGTAAAGCCCGAGTAGGCCTTGCCGACCGGCACGAGTTCACGCGCGCCGCCGTCGCCCATGCGCCAGACGCCAAAAGTGTAGTCGGAATAGAACGATGATCGTTTGCCGGAGCCGCGCTGGGCGTACATCAGCACGCAGTCGAGCGTCAGCGCCGCGCGCTTCCATTTGAACCACTGGCCCTTGATGCGGCCGGCCTGATAGGCGCTGTCGCGGCGCTTGAGCATCAGACCCTCGATGCCCCCGGCGCGGGCCGATGACCAAAGCGCGTTGAGGTCGTCGAAGGATTGAAATGGCACAAGCGCTGAGAGATCCGTCAAGGGTGGTGCGTGCGCGCGCTGCCAGGCTTCAAGCCGCGCGCGGCGCTCTGTGAAGGGCAACGGGCGCAGGTCTTGCGTTGCCTCGAACAGCAGATCGTAGAGCCGGACGTGGGCTGGATACTCGCGCAGCATTTTCAGGGTCACGGTTTTGCGGTTGAGGCGCTGCTGGAGATCGTTGAATGGCGCAATCACGCCATCGCGCATGACGAGCAATTCGCCATCGGCGACGCAATCTTGGCGCAAAAACGCTGAGCGCATTTCCGGGAAGGCGAGCGAGATGTCATCGCCCTGGCGTGAGAACATGCGAACTTCGCCGCCGCGGGCGGCGATTTGCACGCGAATGCCGTCCCACTTCCATTCAGCGATGAAATCGTGCGCGGCGAGTTTGGGCCAGTCGCCGGTTTCGATCGGGTGGGCCAGCATGACGGGGCGAAACACCGGCTTTGATCCGGGATCGGGTTTGGCCGCGCATCCCTCGAGCCAGGCGAACAGGCTGGAGTAAGGCGCATCGAGCGCGTGCCACAGTTCTTCGATTTCGGCGAGGTCGTGTGTGTAGGCTTCAGCCAGTGCGGTTTTAGCAAGCCGCGCCGAGACGCCGACGCGCGGTGCGCCGCCGAGCAGTTTCAGCAGTGCCCAGCGGCCCGAGACGTCGAGCTGATCGAGAAAGCCGCCAAGCGCGCTCGTGCGCTCAGCGGGTGTGCCAGCGGTCATCGTTTGGACGACGGTATCGATGCTGGGACCGTTGCCGCGTTCGGCGAGGTTGAGCGGATCGCTTTTGGCCTCCGGCCAAAGCAGCGCGACGGTCTCGGCGGTGTCGCCGACATAGTCACGCGACATCTTGTAAAGCACCGGGTCGATGAAGCGGCTGGTCAAATCACCGACCATGCGGCGCAGCGGCAACCGGATCGCCAAGCCATCGGTCAACGCCGCCAAGGCCCAGCCGCGATCGGGATCGGGCGTTGCGCGAAAGTAGGCCGCCAGCAGCGCGGTCTTGCGGTTGCGGCTTTGGGTGTAGACGAGGCCGTCGAGCAGGGCGGCGAAGGCGCGCATTATTCAGCCTCCTCGTCGCGCCCGACGAGCGCCAGCGCGCGCGCCGTGCGGCCCATTTGCGCCAGCTGATAGACGAGAGCGTCGTCGCGTCCGTGGGTCACCCAGATTTCAGCCGCGCCGGTTGCGATGATCGTGTCGAGCAGCTCAGCCCAGTCGGCGTGATCGGAGATGACCAGTGGCAGTTCGACGGCGCGCTGGCGGGCCCGGCCGCGGACCCGCATCCAGCCGCTGGCGAAGGCGCTGACCGGATCGTTGAAGCGGCGCGACCAGCGATCGCCGAGGGCTGAGGGCGGGCACATGACGATGCCGCCCATCATGCGTTCCGACAGTTTTTTGGGATCTTGCCCGGCAACCGGCCGGACATCGCCGAGATCGATGCCGAGTTGGGCATAGAGCGCGCACAGCGCCGTCATCGCGCCGTGCAGATAAACCGGCTGGTCGTAGCCGGCAGCCCGCAGCAGCGCGATGATGCGCTGGCATTTGCCAAGGCCGTAGGCGCCAACCATGTGCGTGCGATCGGGCTCAGCGGCGAGCGACGCCAGCAGCTTTTGGATTTCGGCGGCCGCAGGCTCATGACGAAAAACGGGCAGCGCGAACGTGGCTTCGGTCACGAACACGTCGCACGGCACGAGTTCGAACGGCTGGCAGGTTGGATCGGCGGCGCGCTTATAGTCGCCGGAGATGACGGCGCGCGATCCGGCCCATTCCAGAACAATCTGCGCTGAGCCGAGAATGTGACCGGCCGGCGCAAGCCTCACGCTGACGCCGTTCAGTGTGACGGCGTCGCCGTAGCCAAGCGCTTGGAAAGCGCCGGCGCAGGCCACGCCATAGCGTACTTTCATGATCGCGATGGTTTCAGGGGTCGCCAGTACCGCTCTATGGCCCGAGCGCGCGTGATCGCCGTGGCCGTGGGTGATGACGGCGCGATCAACTGCGCGATGCGGGTCGATGTAAAAGCCGCCGGGCGCGCAATAGAGCCCGGCGTCAGACGGGTACAGCCAGGTTTCGACAGCGGCGGGCGTGGTCATCCAACCTACTTAACAGGCTTACGCAACAGGTCACCGCATTTGGCCGCCGTAGCACGCAACCGCCTCGGCGCACGCTGCCTGGCTGTTGGTCAAGGCAGTGCGCTAGGCGATGATATCGGGCAGCAGTTGGTCTTCGATCGCCGTAATCTGGTCTTTGAGCGCAAGCTTTTTCTTTTTGAGCCGTTTGATCAGCAGCTGGTCGGCCGTCGGGTTGGCTTCAAGCGACACGATCTCGTCGTCGAGCCGGCGATGCTCGGCCCGGTGATTGACCAGTTCTTCGCGTAATTCGCGCTCGTCGCGACGCTGCATTAGAGTTGCCTTGCCCCGCTCGTGGCCGCTCGCGGCGGTTTTCGTCGATTGGATCAAAGATAGCAACAGGCAAAAGGGTGGTCGGCCCGGGCTGGTCTAAAGATCTGAAAAAACGCCAGGATTTTTGTTTTATTTTCGTCAACCACAGTCACCCAATGTAGATCAAACCTTGGGAAATGGTGTTTTGGGAGGTTGGACAACCTGCGCGGTGTGTGTCACCATTGCGTCATCTGCAATCTCTTAAGGAGGACCTGATGGCAATAGAAGCTCATCTTGCAGAACTGGCCGAAAAGCACCGAGCGCTCGATGAACGGATTGATCGAGCGATTTCTAGCCCGGCAACCGACGACGCGGAGATCCGGCGTCTCAAGTCAGAAAAACTCAAATTGAAGGACGAGATGGAGCGCCTCAGCAAGGCGACACGGCACTAGGCCGGACGGCATCATTCAATCACTGCCTTCGTTGAGATAGCTCAGACAGCTATCAGGCCCTGCCCAGCGGTTCCATCGGGATCGCAGAGCGGGGCTTTTATATTTGCGGGGGGGTGAATAAGCCTTCAAGCCTCTTTCGCCATCTCGCGCAGTTTGTATTTCTGGATTTTGCCGGTTGAGGTTTTGGGGACTTCGGCGAACACCACGTGGCGCGGGACTTTGTAGCGGGCCAGGCCCTGGCGGCACCACTCGAGAATTTCGTCGCCCGTCGCCGCAGCGCCCGGGCGCAATTCGACGAAGGCGCACGGCGTCTCGCCCCACTTGTCGTCGGGCTTGGCGACGACGGCGCAGAACGCCACGGCCGGGTGCTTGTAGAGCACGTCCTCGACCTCGATCGATGAGATGTTTTCGCCGCCCGAGATGATGATGTCTTTTGAGCGGTCCTTCAATTGAATGTAGCCGTCGGGGTGGAGGACGCCGAGGTCGCCGGAATGGAACCAGCCGCCGTAGAACGCTTCGCTGGTTGCCTTGGCGTTCTTGAGATAGCCCTTCATGACGATGTTGCCGCGGAACATGACTTCGCCCAGCGTCTCGCCGTCGGCTGGCACGCGGGCCATGGTTTCGGGGTCCATCACGGTCAGGCCTTCGAGCGCGACGTAGCGCACGCCCTGGCGGATTTTCTTGGCGTTGCGTTCGGGCTTTGGCAGCTCATCCCAGGCTGCATCCCACTCGTTGATGGTCGCTGGGCCATAGGTTTCGGTCAGGCCGTAGAGATGGGTTAAGCGAAATCCCGCGTCGGTCATGGCCGACAGCACGGCCTCGGGCGGCGGGGCGGCGGCGTGATTGAATGAGACGAGATGCCCAATCGCGCGCTTTTCGTCCGCCGTGGCGTTGAGCAGCGTCGACATGACGATCGGCGCGCCCGACAGATGCGTGACCTTGTGATCGACGATCGCGTCATAGATGGCTTTGGCGCGGACCCAGCGGAGGCAGACGTGGGTGCCCGACATCATCGACACGGTCCACGGGAAGCACCAGCCGTTGCAGTGGAACATCGGCAGCGTCCACAGGTACTTGGGAAAGTGCGGCATGGTCCAGGTCGCCGCGTTGCAGACCGCGTTCAGATAAGCGCCGCGGTGATGCGTCACGACGCCTTTCGGGTCGCCGGTGGTGCCGGAGGTGTACGACACCGCGATCGCATCCCATTCGTCCTGCGGCCCCGGCAGCACCGGCAGCGGCGGGTGTGCGGCCAGCAGCGTTTCGTACTCGTGCGCGCCGAGCAACTCGCCGGCGCCGCCGTATTCGGCGTCGGCGACGTCGATCACGACCGGCGT
>JANMOL010000538.1:0-3692 GCA_031369245.1 Hyphomicrobium sp.
CTTCGACTAAGGCTGCCACATCGCGGAACGCCAGGTTGACCCCTTGCCCTGCCACCGGATGGACGCCGTGCGCCGCATCACCAATCAGCGCGAACCGCCGGGCGGAGAATTCGCGCGCCACTTGCACACTGAGCAGCCAGGATTGCCGGGGTCCGGCAAGTGTGACCGCGCCAAATCGTCCGCCGATGCGCCGGTCGAGTTCTGCCAGAAACGCCGCATCATCGAGTGCGATCATGCGCCGGGCTTCCTCGGCCTCCGCACTCCACGTAATGCACGCCTGGTTGTTTTTCAGCGGCAAAATCGCGAACGGCCCGCCCGGTAAAAAATGCTGGATCGCGACGCCACCGTGGGGATGTTCAAATGCGACCAGCGCAACGATGCCGGTTTGCTCATAACCCCAACCGGTGGTTTTGATGCCAGCCGCTTCGCGCAACAGCGAAGTCCGGCCCTCGGCTGCAACCACCAGCGAGGCTTCGATCACGCGCCCGTCACGCAGCGTCACGCAGCGCGAAAAATCTCCAAGCTCGAGTGCTATGGCTTCCGCGGGCGCGATCCACGTCATCGCCGGATCGTTGGCGACCAAATCATAGAGCGCGCGATGCAGTGCGGCACTGGGCACCATATGCGCCGCGGGCCGTCCGTCCGCGGTTTTTGCATCATACGTCACGCGCGTCGGCCGCACACCATCGTCAAGCGCGGAATCTGTGATCTCGATCGAAGTCATCGGCTCGGCACATTCGGCCAGCGCTGGCCACACGCCGAGACCTTCGAGCACGGTCTGCGCGCCAGCCCAGATCGCAAACGCCCGGCTATCAGCGCCGCTCGCACCGGGCCCGGCTTGCCGGTCGATCAGCGCAATCCGCACCTCGTCGCCGAGCGCTTGGCTCAGCCCGCGCGCCAGCGCCAGGCCAGCAAAGCTCGCGCCCGAGATCGCCACATCGAAACGTCTGTCACTTTTTGTCACGGCACGGGTCACGTCGCTCAAAACCTCGCTGTGCTGAAGGGCCCAATCGCCTGATTGCCCGCTTGCTAGTGTATCCAGATTTCCCGATGGTTGTCGCCCAACCGTCCGCTGTGCGCCAGCCCGCAGATGGCCCGCTGATCGCCCGCTCATAGCCCGATGACAAAATGAGGTTTCCATGCCCGCAACGCCGTCCGGCCCGGCCTCAGCGCTGCACCAGCTCACCAACACGCTGACGCTTGAACCGCTGGAGGACAACCTGTTCCGCGGCCGCCGCTCGAGCGAGGGCTGGCAACGGGTCTACGGCGGGCAAGTCCTCGGACAAGCCCTGGCGGCTGCGGGCATGACGGTTGACGCCTCGCGCACCATTCATTCCATGCATGGCTATTTCCTGCTCGCGGGCGATCCCGAGCGCGAGATCATCTACGACGTCGAACGCATCCGTGACGGCGGCAGCTTCACCACCCGGCGTGTGCGCGGCATCCAGCATGGCCGGGCGATTTTCGCGATGAGTGCATCGTTCCACAAACACGAAGACGGCTACGATCATCAATCCACGATGCCGGATGTGCCGCCGCCCGAGGCGCTGCCCAGCGCCAAAGACTTGATGAGCCAAATCATGGCCAAACTGCCCGAGAACATGCGGGCCTACTGGAGCCGCCAGCACCCAATCGACGTCCGCATCGTCGATGCCAGCCGCTACGCCAGCCGCGAGCCGCGGCCAGCCCAGCAGGCCATCTGGCTCAAGACCAACGGCACCCTGCCGGATACGCCCCACCTGCACCAGGCCGTGCTGGCCTATGCCTCCGACTTCACGCTGCTCGATACCGCCCTCGTGGCCCACGGCAAGTTGCTGTTCGACCCCGACATCCAGCTCGCCAGCCTCGATCATGCGATGTGGTTCCACCGGCCGTTTCGGGCCGATGACTGGCTGCTGTACGCCCAAGACAGCCCAACCGCCTTTGGCGCGCGCGGCTATTGCCGGGGGGCGATTTATAACCGTCAGGGCCAATTGGTTGCCTCAGCCGTGCAAGAAGGCCTGATGCGCAAACGCGACACGGCTTTCATGCTCAAATAAAGGGCATTCTACTTCAATTGCCGAAGTTTTAGGCGCAATGCCCGGGCAGGATCCGCCACCCGCACCGGCGATCCCAACATTTCTTCATAAAAATCAATGATTTGAGCATTCGCGCTGCAGTTGGCACGCGTCTTGACTCTCTTCTGCTCATACCGGCTGCCCAAGCGGCAACGGCAAACGTTCGTTGGGCAGCCGGCGCGAAACCCGGGGAAAGGAATAGAGGGCATCCATGAAGCTCATCACTGCAGTGATTAAGCCGTTCAAGCTGGAGGAGGTCCGTTCGGCGCTGACCGATCTCGGCTTGCAGGGCATGACCGTAACCGAAGTCAAAGGCTACGGCCGCCAGAAGGGCCACACCGAAATATATCGCGGCGCGGAATACGCCGTCAGCTTCCTGCCGAAAATCAAAATCGAGGTCGTGGTTCCCACGGCCCAAGTCGACAAGGCGATCGCCGCCATCCAACGCGCGGCCAAAACCGGACAGATCGGCGACGGCAAGATCTTTGTGTCGACGATCGAACATACCGTCCGCATTCGCACCGGTGAATCCGATGACGACGCGCTCTGAGACTTCTCACCTTTCACAGGCATTTCGTTCGACCAATCAGGGAGCACAACACATGACGTCACGATTTTTAGCGCGCTGCGCGGTGGGCTTGGGGGCCCTCGGTGCGCTCGCTTTAGTGGCCATTGAGCCATCGCTGGCCCAGGATGCCGCCGCGGCGGCAACCGATGCCGCAGCAGCCGTCCCAGCGGCTCCTGCAGCGCCGGTTCCAGACAAAGGCGACACCGCCTTTATGATGATCTGCTCGGTTTTAGTTTTGTTGATGACTGTTCCGGGTCTGGCCCTGTTCTACGGCGGCCTGGTGCGCACCAAAAACATGCTGTCGATGTGCATGCAGGTGTTTGCCACGCTCTGCCTGGTCGCCATTATCTGGGTGCTCTACGGCTACTCGATGGCCTTCACCAACGGCGGCGCGTTGAACGCCTATGTCGGCGGCTTCTCCAAGGCGTTGCTGCACGGCGTCGACTCGACGACGGTGGCCGCCACCTTCTCGAATGGCGTCTACATTCCTGAATATGTCTACATCGCCTTCCAGATGACGTTCGCGTGCATCACGCCAGCACTGATCTTGGGTGCTGTCGCCGAGCGCATGAAGTTCTCGGCCATGATGGTGTTTATGGCGCTGTGGGTGACGTTCATTTACTTCCCCATCGCTCACATGGTCTGGTACTGGGGCGGCCCCGATGCCTTCGGCAATGCTGCCAAGGCCTTGGCTGGCGCAGCCGCAGGCCCGGCCAAAGACGCAGCCCAGGCGGCGCTGGACGGCGTGCTTGCCGATGCCGGCCAGGTCTTCCAGTGGGGTGCCCTCGACTTTGCCGGTGGCACCGTCGTCCACATCAATGCTGGTATCGCGGGCCTCGTTGGCTGCCTCATCCTCGGCCGCCGCATCGGCTTTGGCAAAGAAGCCATGCCGCCGCACTCGCTGACCATGTGCATGATCGGCGCAGCCCTGCTGTGGGTTGGCTGGTTCGGCTTCAACGTCGGCTCGAACCTCGAAGCCAACGCGTTTGCCGGCCAGGTGATGATGAACACCTTCGTCGCCACGGCAGCCGCCGCTTTGTCATGGATCACGATGGAGTGGATCGCCA
>JANMOL010000576.1:0-3071 GCA_031369245.1 Hyphomicrobium sp.
GCGCCGGTCAGCGCATTTTTCCGCTCAGGCCGGATGATGCGCAGGATCTGCACGCGCTGCGAGCGCGAGACATCAATCAAAGCACTCATGCCAGCAGCCCTTCCGCATCGGAACTGAGGATCGCGTCGGCGCCATCGACAATCATTTGTGCGAGACCGGCCGCAACCGGCAGGCCGTTTTCAGCGAAGAACCGCGCCAAGGCAACGTGAGGCGGCGAACCACCGGCCGCCAGCGCGCCTTTGGCCAAATAGTGCGCTCCACAAACCAAGCCGAACAGTTTGAGATACGGCGTTGCGCCAGCCAGCACGGCATCGGGGTTGGATGGTGCATTGGCTAGAATCCAGTCTGTCGCCGCGTCCAGCGCCGCGATTGCAGCGCCAAGATGCAGAGCGGTGGCACCCCAAGCGGCAACATTGGCCGTTCGCAGCAGGGCAGCGGTATCCGCGCAGTCTTTGAGGTAAGCTTTCACCACGGCTCCGCCTTCGAGCGGCACCTTTCGCGTCACGAGATCAATCGCCTGAATGCCATTGGTGCCCTCGTAGATTGGCAAAATGCGCGCGTCGCGCAAATGCTGAGCTGCCCCGGTATCTTCGACAAACCCCATGCCGCCATGAACTTGCACGCCCATTGAGGCAACGTCGACACCGGCATCGGTCGCGACCGCCTTAGCAATGGGCGTCAGCAGCCCTGCCCTGTTGAGCGCCGCGCGGCGCTGCTCGGGCGAGGGGCTGCGATGGGCCAGATCGAGTTCCCGCGCCGTCGCTAAGCAGATCATGCGAGCGGCCTGCGTCTGGGCTTTCATGGTCAAAAGCGTGCGGCGCACATCGGGATGCTCGACGATTGGGCTCATCGCCGCGCTCTTAGCACTACTGCTGCGGCCTTGACGGCGATCCTTGGCATAAGCGACGGCCCGCTGCGTGGCGCGCTCGGCAATCGCAACGCCTTGCATCCCGACCGCCAAACGGGCGGCATTCATCATCACGAACATCGTTGCAAGGCCGCGATGTTCCTGGCCGACGAGATACCCGGTCGCGCCGCCCTGCTCGCCGAATTTCATGACGCACGTCGGGCTGGCGGTGATGCCAAGCTTGTGTTCGATACCGGCACAGACGACGTCGTTTGGCGCGCCGAGGGAGCCATCCGCGGAAACCAAAACCTTGGGGACGAGAAACAGCGAAATACCGCGCGTTCCGGGTAGTCCGTCAGGCAATCGCGCGAGCACCAAGTGGATGATGTTCTCGGCCATGTCATGCTCGCCGTAGCTGATGTAAATTTTGGTGCCGGTGATGCGGTATGATCCATCACTCTGCCGTTCGGCCCTGGTCGTCAGCTGCGAGAGATCAGAGCCGGCGTGCGGTTCCGTCAAATTCATCGTGCCGGTCCACTGGCCGGATATCATCTTGGGCAGATAGGCATCCTTGAGCGCGTCGCTGCCGCCCGCCTCGATGGCGTGGATAGCGCCTTGCGTCAGCAGCGGGCACATGCCGAACGCCATATTGGCCGAATTCCAGATCTCGCAGGCAACGACTGAGATCACTTCCGGCAGGCCCTGCCCGCCGTAGACTTCGGGGCACGGCAGCGCACTCCAGCCGCCATCGGCAAACTGTTTGTATGCGGCAGCAAACCCGGGCGGGGTGACGACTTTGCCGTTGATCAGTTTCGATCCGGTCCGGTCGCCGCTGGCGTTCAGCGGGTCCAGAACGTCGCTCGCGAATTTACCAGCTTGCTCGATCACGGCCCGGATCGTGGCCTCGTCAAGACCGGGATAAAGCTCCTGCGCCAGCATGCCATCGAGACCACCTGCCGTCTTGAGCGCAAAGAAAATGTCGTCTAACGGCGCGATATACGTCATGAACAGGCCTTTACAGCGTTGATCGGGTCGCGGATCCGCGACTGACAGGGTTTCAGGCTTTCTGCAGGAAGACTATGCCGAACGGTCCGGCCAGCACACCCGCCAATTTCGTGATCGCCTCCGGCATCCGGACGGCGAACGAGGCCGCCATAGGCGAGGCCGCCGAGGTTTTGCGTGCAGGCGCGCTCGTCGCGTTCCCAACGGAAACGGTTTATGGGTTGGGCGCCGACGCCAGCAATGGCGAGGCTGTGGCGCGCATTTTCGAGGCCAAAGGCCGGCCGCATTTCAATCCGTTGATCGTGCATGTGGCTGATCTGGCTGCAGCCGAACAGTTAGGCGTTTTTTCCGCCAAAGCCCGCCGGCTTGCGGGCGCGTTTTGGCCCGGCCCCCTGACCCTCGTCGTCGAGCGCAAAGCCGATGCACAGACCTGTGATTTGGTCTCTGCCGGTCTTGCCACGTTGGCCCTGCGCGTGCCGGACCACCCGGTTGCGCGTGCTCTGCTGCGGGCCGTCGGCCAGCCGCTCGCGGCGCCATCAGCAAACCGTTCGGGTCACATCAGCGCGACAACGGCCCGGCACGTGGCGGATGATTTGGGGACGCGCGTTTCCATGATCTTGGACGGCGGACCAACAGCGCATGGACTCGAATCGACCATTCTCGACGCGTCCGGCGATCACATCGCACTGCTGCGGCCCGGTGCTATTCCCCTCGAGCCGATTGAATACCTGCTTGGCGAAGGCGTTGAGCAGACCCGCCACACCGGGCCAAGACCGCTGGCACCGGGTCAACTCGCCAGCCACTATGCTCCGCGCGCCACAATCCGGCTGAACGCGTTGACGTGCGAACAGGGCGAAGCCTTGCTGGCTTTTGGCGCGCAGGTCCCAGCGTCGGCCGGACCGGTCATCAATCTCAGTCCGCGCGGCGATGTTATCGAGGCGGCGGCGTGTCTGTTCTCGGCCCTGCGCCAGCTCGATCAGAGTGGCGCGACGGCCATTGCTGTGATGCCCATCCCGAACATCGGGTTGGGGGCGGCGATCAACGACCGGCTCGAACGCGCAGCAGCACCCCGGCCTTAGTGCGCGATAGTGGGATAACGCTTGCCGATGCAGCGCGAGAATTTGCCCGTGCACTCGTCACAACTAAAATCTGTTCGCGGGGCGTGTCCGACGCGTGAGATACAGCGCCTGAGCATGCTGAGGCACGACACACAGGCCGTGTG
>JANMOL010000588.1:0-2996 GCA_031369245.1 Hyphomicrobium sp.
GTTCGACGGCGGCACGCTGGCCGCTGAAGGCAAGAAGTCACTGGCGATCGAAGTCACCCTGCAGCCTGCGACCGAAACCCTCACCGATGCGGCGATCGACGCCATCGTGCAAAAGATCATTGCGGATGTAAAAAAGGCAACCGGCGGCGAGATTCGCGGATAGTCTGGCCTCACGCCTCGCCGTGCACACGCACCATTTCTGCGGCTGTTGACAGGTGACAATCATGACCGAAATTCCGCCGCCTCTGAGCGTGACGCAGCCAGCACCTTCGATCATTCTCGAACGCCAGTCAGACCTGCATCATATTGTCGTCGTCGGTGGCGGCGCGGGCGGGCTGGAGCTTGCGACCCAGCTCGGCCACAAGCTCGGACGCAAGGGCAAGGCGCAAATTACGCTCGTCGACAAGGCACGCACCCATATCTGGAAACCGCTGCTGCATGAAATTGCTGCCGGCAGCATGAACATCGGCCGCCACGAACTCGAGTATCAGGCCCAGGGCCACTGGCACGGATTTAAGTATCGCTACGGCGAGATGATCGGCCTCGACCGGCTGAAAAAGCGCGTGCATTTGGGCGCAACATTCGACGAGGACGGCCGCCAGATCACACCCGACCGCTGGCTACCGTACGATACGGTGGTGGTCGCCATCGGCAGCGTCTCGAATGCCTTCGGCACGCCGGGCGTCTATCAGAACGCCATCATGCTCGACACGCCCGAACAAGCCGAGCGCTTCAATCGCCGCCTGTTGAACGCTTGCGTGCGCGCCAATTCGCAGGCGGGGCCCGTGCGGCCCGGCCAGCTGCACGTCGCGATCGTCGGCGCGGGCGCGACCGGCACCGAATTGTCAGCTGAATTGCATTCAAGCCTGCGCGGCCTCGTGGCCTTCGGCCTCGATAAGATCGTGCCGGAAAAAGATATCAAGATCACGCTGATCGAAGCCAACGATCGCATTCTATCAGCCTTGCCCGAGCGCATGTCGCAGGCGGTTGGCGACGTCTTGCGCGGGCTCAACGTTGACGTGCGGACCAATGCCCGCGTGACCGAAGTGACGGCCGACGGCGTGATGCTGGCCGATGGCGGGTTCATCCCGTCGGAGCTGGTGGTGTGGGCCGCCGGCGTCAAAGGGCCCGATGTGCTGGCCAGCCTCGATGGCCTCGAAGCCAGCCGCAATAACATGCTGGTCGTCAAGCCGACGCTGCAAACAACCACTGATGACAACGTGTTTGCGATTGGCGATTGCGCCTATCTGCTGCTGCCCGGCGAAAAGTTGCCCCTGCCGCCGCGCGCCCAAACCGCGCACCAGCAGTCCTCGCATCTCGTCAAGCAGCTGCAGCGCCGCCTCAACGGCGACGCAAATCTCGCGCCATTCAAGTACCTCGACTTCGGCTCACTCGTGTCGCTCGGGCATTATTCGACGGTCGGCAACTTGATGGGCTTCATCTCCGGCAAGTCGATGCGGATCGAGGGCTTTTTTGCAAAAATGATGTACCGCTCGCTCTACAAAATGCACGAGATGGCGTTGCACGGCCCTGTTAAAGTCGGCCTCGACACGGTCGCACGCCTGCTGACACGGCGCACCGAGCCGCAGGTCAAGCTGCACTGAGGTGAACAGGGAAGGCTGCATGGAGCTGAACTTCGAAACATCGTCGGGCCTCAAGACGGTGCGCAATTGGGGCTACCAGTTGCAAAGCTCCAAAGGCAAAGGCCGCGGCAAATCAAAGCCGCTCAGCATCGCCGAGCTGCAGGCCTGCGCGCATGATCTGATCGTGATGGATTCATCACGAGACGGCAGCGCCAAGGGCGCCTTTTCGCGCGCCGAAATCGATACCCTGAAACAGCGCCCGGGCGTGCAGTCGGTCATCGTGTCGTACATCTCGATCGGCGAAGCCTCCGACTATCGCGATCACTGGCATGACGATTGGACAACCTACACCGACGCCGATCAGCGCGCAGCCGGCCAGCCGACCGCCACCGCACCCGCCTGGCTTGGTGCTTGGAACGAGAACTGGCCGAACTCGCGCAAGGTGCGCTATTGGGACCCGGCCTGGCAGGCCATCATCTTCAACAAGGACAAGACGGGCTGGCTCGACAAGATCATTGCCGCCGGTTTCGACGGCGCCTACCTCGACATCGTCGATGGCTACTACCATTGGGGCTGCGAGATCGCCCAGTCGGACGATTGCCGCGACGGCGATCCCAAGAACGAGCGCGATGCGGCCGGCCGGATGATCGATTTCATCGCAGCGCTCGCCCGCCACGCGCGCAAGACCAATCCCAATTTTCTGATCATCCCGCAGAACGGCGCCTACATCATCGACGCACTCGAAGATGAAGATCATCCGCGCCGCGATGCCTATCTCGAAACGATCAACGCGATCGCGTGCGAAGATTTGTTTTTCAAAGGCGACGATCCGGAGAACAATCCGTTTGCGCCCGATGACGACGCCATCAGTGCGCTCGGCCGCGATTTCCTTGAACAGAACGTCGCGGTGTTCTCGGTCGACTATCTCGCTGACAAGAAGAAGGTCGCGAAGTTTTTCGAGGCGGCGATCGACAAGGGTTTCCTGCCCTACGCCGCCCCCAAGCGCGAGCTGAACGTCATGGGCCCAGCCTACGACGGATCCGCCGAAAAGCTGGCTTGAGAGGAGCGCTAGCTCCGGCCGCGCAGAGCAGCCAGCAGCTCGGGCGTCGGGTAGCTATCGGCCGGCAGACCGAATTTCTGCTGCACGCCCTTAACAGCTTTGCGCGTGCCCGCTCCGAGCTTGCCGTCAGCCTCACCGACGTCGAAGCCGCGCTTTTGCAGTAGGACTTGCAGCTCTTTGGTCTGCTCGTAGCTGAGAGAATCAACCGGCTGGCCGTTGCCGCGGCCGAGATACGGCGCGCCAGCCATGCGGGCCGCCAAATGTGCGCCAAGGCGATTCCGTGGCTCTTGCATGTCTGCCAATCCGCGTCTGTCGTGACACCGCAGCCGATCACTTGCACCGACATATCGTGG
>JANMOL010000604.1:0-3348 GCA_031369245.1 Hyphomicrobium sp.
AGAACCGGCTGAAAATCTGATCGAGCACGTCCTCGACATCGACCCGGCCGGTGATCCGGCCGATGGCATGAGCGGCCAGGCGCACATCCTCGGCCCGCAGTTCGAGCTCAACCGGATCGCCTTCAAGGAACGTCGCCAGCGATGCAGCCGCCGTTTCGAGATGCTGGCGATGCCGGGCCTGCGTGAGCGCGGGCTGAAGCTGATCGCCGCCAACCGCCTGAGCTGCCCGGTCAGCGATTAGGCGAACCAGATCATCGAGCCCCGCGCCGGTCTTGGCCGAAATCGCGAGAGCCACGTCCGCTTCTCCCCCTAAAGGACGGCAGGCGGGCGGCGTCCCGAGATCAACTTTGGTTCGCACGATCAGGCTTGTTTCACGTGAAATCAGCCCTGGCACGGCATCGCCGCCCGATTCGGTCAGCCACAACACAAGATTGGCCGCGCGCGCCGCTTCAAGACTGCGCCGAATCCCTTCCTGTTCGATCGCGCCGGCGGCGTCGCGCACGCCTGCCGTATCCGACACGATGACCGCAAGCCCGCCGAGATCGAGCCGCACCTCGATCACGTCGCGCGTCGTCCCGGCTTGGTCCGAAACAATCGCCGCATCACGCCGGGCGAGCGCGTTGAGCAGGCTCGACTTGCCCGCATTCGGCGGACCGAGCAGCGCCACCCGAAACCCGTCCCGCAGGATTTCGCCGCGATGGCCGTCGTTGAGATGGCTTGAAATCTCACCCAGCAGCGGCTGGGCGCGCTGCCGGGCCATCTCGGCCGATCGGGCGCCGACATCGCCTTCGTCGGAAAAATCGATGGCCGCTTCCGTCAGCGCCGCGATGTCAATCAGCTGAGCCCGCCAGCCTTCGTACAGCGTCGAGAGCACGCCGCCCGCTTGCAACAGGGCCTGGCGGCGCTGGGCCTCGGTTTCGGCGTCGATCAGGTCGGCCAGGCCTTCGACGTCCGGCAGATCGATCTTGCCGTTCTCGAACGCCCGGCGGGCGAACTCACCGGGCTCTGCCATCCGGCATCCGGGGATCTGGCCCAGCGCATGGAGGACGGCGCGGACCACAGCCCGCCCGCCGTGGACCTGGAACTCAGCGACGTCCTCTCCGGTTTCGCTCCGAGGTCCAGCAAAGAACAGCACCACGGCCTGATCGAGCGCGGCGCCTGTCACCGGGTGGACGATCCGCCGGAGGCCTGCCCGGCGATCGCGCACGGCGGGTGGCGCCATCAGCGACAAAGCAACCGGCACAGCCGGGCCCGAAACGCGAATGACGGCGACACCGGCCCGGCCAGCGCCACTCGAGAGCGCATAAATTGTGGAAGCGTCCGACATGCCCATCGCGTACTCGTAGACGCGAACGCCTGCAACTCTGTCGAGATAGAAGCGTCAATGACGGAAAATCGCCTCAAGAACGAGACCAGCCCTTACCTGCTGCAGCATCAGCACAACCCCGTCCACTGGTGGGCCTGGGGACCCGAAGCGCTGGCCGAGGCCAAGCGCAGCAGCAAGCCCATCTTGTTATCGGTCGGCTATGCGGCCTGTCACTGGTGCCACGTCATGGCGCATGAAAGCTTCGAGGATGAAGCCACCGCCGCCGTCATGAACGCCTTCTTCGTCAATATCAAAGTCGACCGCGAGGAGCGCCCCGACATCGATGCGATTTACATGAGCGCATTGCACCGGCTTGGCGAACAAGGCGGCTGGCCGCTGACGATGTTTCTCGACAGCGAGGCGCGGCCGTTCTGGGGCGGAACGTATTTTCCAAAGCACCAAGGTTACGGCCGCCCGGCTTTTGTCCATGTCTTACAGCGGTTGTCGGAAGCTTATCAAACCCAGCCCGATCAAGTGCGCTCGAACGCTGACCGCATTCTAGCGGCCCTCAACGAACGCGCCGAAGATCGCAGCGAAGACGGCTTCCTGCACAGCGATGCCATGATCAAGGATCTCGCCACCCGCATTGCCCGCGCGGTCGATGCCGAGCACGGCGGGCTGTCCGGCGCGCCAAAGTTTCCGCAATGGAATGTCTTCTGGCTGCTGTGGCGCGCCGCCATGCGGTTTGACGATGCGGCCGTCAAGCAAGCCGTTATCACCACGCTGACCCACATTTGCCAAGGCGGGATCTATGATCATCTCGGCGGCGGCTTCGCACGCTACTCGGTCGATGCCCGCTGGCTCGTGCCGCACTTCGAAAAGATGCTCTACGACAACGCGCTGCTGATCGACGTAATGACCGAGGTCTGGCGCGAGACCCAAGACCCGCTGCTGGCGAGCCGCATTGCCGAGACCGTCGCATGGCTGCAGCGCGAAATGATCGCCGAGGGCGGCGGCTTTGCAGCCTCCCTCGATGCCGACAGCGAGGGCGAGGAAGGCAAGTTCTACGTCTGGAACGCGGCCGAGATCGAAGACGTGCTTGGGCTCACCGACGCGGCATTTTTCGGTGCGATCTACGACGTCAGCGAAGGCGGCAACTTCGAAGGCCAAACAATCCTCAATCGCCTCGGCAGTTTGAAACCGCTGTCAGCTGGTGACGAAGCGCGCTTGCAAATCCTGCGCGACAAATTGTTTGCCCATCGCGCGCCGCGCGTGCGTCCGGGCTGGGACGACAAAGTGCTGGCCGATTGGAACGGCCTGATGATCGCCGCGCTGTCCCGCGCCGCCATCATTTTCGATAATCCCGAATGGCTGGTGATGTCCGAGCGCGCGTTTGCCTGCGTCGTCGAAAAAATGTCAGCTGGAGACAATCGCCTTTGGCATTCCTACCGCGCAGGCCAGGCCAAAGCGCCGGCCACAGCATCCGACTACGCCAACATGATTTGGGCGGCGCTGCGCCTGCATCAGGCGACCGGCCAGGCATCGTATCTGGAGCACGCGCTATCGTGGACCGCGGTGCTCGATCAGCACTATTGGGACACCCCGCGCGGCGGCTATTTCACCGCGGCGGCCGATACAACTGACGTCATCATCCGCTTGAAATCGGCGCATGACGATGCGGCCCCCAGCGCCAACGCCATTCAGCTCTCGAACCTGATCGCGCTGGCAGCCATCACCGGCGACGCGGCCTATGACGCCCGGGCCCGCGCGCTGCTCAAATCGTTTGGCGGTGAGATTGCCGGCGGCCCGGTTGGCCATTGCGGACTGCTGGCAGCCGGCATGGACCTCGACAGCCTGGTTCAAGTCGCCGTGAACGGCGGCGCGAGCTCGCCGCTCGTTGCCGCCCTGCGGCGCGTTTCGGTGCCCGGCAGCCTTGAATACGCAGGCCATAGGATGGACCCGGCCAGACCCCCGGCCAATTTGTCGGGAAAGTTAGAAATATCAGATAAATCAGTTGGTTATATCTGCCGCGGCCCCGTTTG
>JANMOL010000605.1:0-5059 GCA_031369245.1 Hyphomicrobium sp.
GCGGCTGGTCTCGCCCGAAGTCGATAAAACAACGCGACTCGGACGCGTGAAGATTTTTCTTGGTGCCAACCCGGCATTGCGCATCGGCGGATTTGCGCGCGGACGCATCGAGACGGCGACCAGCCACGGTTTGGCTGTGCCGGCGTCAGCGGTGCTGTTTGATCAGACCGGCGCCTACGTGCAGGTTGTCAATGCAAACAAGGTCGAGCGGCGGGTGATCAAAACGGGTTTGATTTCGGGCGAACAGGTCGAAGTGATCAGCGGACTTGCCGACGGCGATATTGTGGTGGCGCGCGCTGGCTCATTCCTGCGTGACGGCGATACCGTGCGGCCCGTGCTACCAGACCCCAAGGTCAGTGAGGCGAAGTGATGCAATTCAATTTCTCCGCCTGGGCGATCCGCAACCCCGTGCCGCCGATTTTGCTGTTTGCCGTGCTGGTGCTGCTCGGCGCCATCAGTTTCATGCGGCTGCCGGTTACAAAGTTTCCCAACATCGACATACCCGTGATCGCCGTGCAGGTGACGCAGGGCGGCGCGACCCCGGCTGAACTTGAAACGCAGGTCACCAAGGAAATCGAGGACGCGGTTGCCAACATCACCGGCGTCAAGCATGTGCAATCGACGGTGACCGACGGGGCGTCCGTCACAGCCATTGAATTCCGGCTGGAAATCGATACCGACCGGGCGGTCAACGACGTCAAGGATGCGATTGACAAGATCCGCGCCGACCTGCCGCGCACGGTCGATGAACCGATCGTGTCGCGCATCGATGTCGAAGGCCAGTCGATTTTGTCGTACGCGGCATCGAGCCCGGGCATGACGCTGGAACAGCTGTCGTGGCACGTCGACGATGTGGTGAAGCGCCAGTTGCTCGGCCTCAAGGGAGTCGGCAAAGTCGAGCGCTACGGCGGCGTCAATCGCGAAATCCGCATTCAGCTCGATCCCGACCGGTTGCTGGCGTACGGCATCACGGCGGCTGACGTGAACCGGCAGGTCCGCTCGACCAACGTCGATCTTGGATCGGGACGCGGCGAAGTGGCGGGCCAGGAACAGGCAATCCGCGTGCTGGCGGGTGCGCGCCGTGTTGAAACCCTGGCTGCAACGAAAATCGACCTCAACAACGGGCGGCAGGTGCGCCTGTCGGACCTCGGCAAAGTGACCGATGACGCCAGCGAGCAGCGCTCGTTTGGGCGCTTTAACGGCGAGCCGGTGGTGTCGTTTGGGATATTCCGCTCGAAGGGCGCGAGCGAAATGTCGGTGCGCGATACGGTCAACAAAAAGCTGGGCGAGCTGCGCACGCAGTATCCTGACGTGAAGCTGACCAACATTGACGACGCGGTGGCATACACCGCGGGCAACTACCGCTCGGCGATGGAAACGCTGATCGAAGGCTCGATCCTGGCCGTCATCGTGGTGTTCCTGTTTTTAAAGAACATGCGGGCGACGCTGATCTCCGCGATCGCGCTGCCGCTGGCCGCGATCCCGACGTTTGCAATCATGAGCATGATGGGCTTTTCGCTCAACCTCGTCAGCTTGTTGGCCGTCACGCTGGTGACCGGCATTCTGGTCGATGACGCGATCGTCGAAATAGAAAACATTGTGCGGCACATGAACATGGGCAAGTCGCCCTATCGGGCGGCGCTCGAAGCGGCTGACGAAATCGGCTTGGCCGTGATCGCGATTTCGCTGACGATCGTTGCGATCTTCGTGCCGGTGTCATTCATGGGCGGCATCGCCGGGCAATATTTCAAACAATTCGGACTGACGGTTGCGTCCGCCGTTTTGATCTCGCTGCTGGTGGCGCGCCTGATCACGCCGATGATGGCGGCCTACCTGTTGAAGCCGGTGCCAGAAAAGCCGCACGTCGATGGCGTGCTGATGCGCGCCTACACCCGGTTTCTGCGGGCCACCTTGAGCGTTCGCTATCTGACGCTTGTAGCCGGTGTTGCGCTGTTCTCGGCGTCGATCTGGGCGACGGGCATGCTGCCATCTGGATTTATCCCGCAAGAAGACCAGTCGCGCGTCGTTGTGTCAGCCGAGCTGCCGCCGGGCTCGACGCTGGCTGAAACGCGCGACAAGACCGACCGCATGGTCGAGGTGCTCAGAGCCATTCCCGAAGTCAAAAGCGTGTTCGTTCTCGGCGGCACGAGCCCAACCGGTCAGCTCGAAATCCGGCGCGCGGCGCTGACCATCCAACTGGTCAACAAAACAGAGCGCAACCGCACGCAGAAAGATCTTGAGGAAGTCATTGCGCTCAAACTGATGGACGTGCCGGATTCACGAGCCTGGTTCGTCAACGAGCGCGGCGAACGCGAATTGTCGTTTAACATGCTGTCGAGCGACGGAGACGCCCTGACGCGATCGATGAGCAAGCTCGAAGGCGCGCTGCGCGCGGTTCCCGGATTACGCAATGTCGCTGCCGAAGCAGCCCTAGACCGGCCGGAAATTCTGGTTGTGCCGAAGTTTGACGAAGCCGCCAAGCTTGGCGTCTCGGCCGAACAGATCTCGGAGACCATTCGCGTTGCGACCATTGGCGACGTCGAGTTCAACTTGGCAAAATTCAACGCCGGCGACCGGCAGATCCCGATCCGGGTGCAAATTGAGGAGACGGCGCGCACGGACATGAAGCGCATCGAACAGCTGCGCATCACCAGCACAACCGGCAAATCCATTCCGTTGACGGCGGTGGCTGACGTCACGTTCAGCCAGGGGCCGAGTTCGATCACACGTTACGACCGCAAGCGCAGCGCCAAAATCGGCACCGACTTGGTGCCGGGGCTTGCCTTGTCGGAAGCCCGCGAGCGGTTCTTGAAAACAGTGGAGGAGCAAAAGCTTCCAGCCTCCGTTTCGCTTCAGGCGGCGGGCGACGCAGAAATTCAGGATGAAGTGGCCAGCGGGTTCATCACGGCCATGGGCACCGGCCTGATGCTCGTCCTCGGCGTGCTGATCCTGCTGTTCGCGAGCGTCACCCAGCCGATCACGATCCTGCTGTCGTTGCCGCTGTCGTTTGGCGGCGTGGTGGTTGGGCTGCTGGCGACCAACAATGCGGTGACCATGCCGGTCTACATCGGCCTGCTGATGCTGATGGGCATCGTGACCAAGAACGCGATCATGCTGGTCGATTTCGGCGTTGAGAAAATGAAAGAGGGCATGGAGCGCAACGATGCGATCATCGATGCGGGCCGCAAGCGCGCCCGGCCGATTGTGATGACGACGCTGGCGATGGTTGCTGGCATGCTGCCGAGCGCCATGGCGGTTGGTGAGGGCGGCGAATTCCGCGCGCCGATGGCGATTGCGGTGATCGGCGGATTGCTGGTTTCAATGGTGCTATCGCTGGTGTTCGTGCCGTCGTTCTTCACGGTCATGGACGATCTGGGCCGCCTGATGCAGTTTTTGTTCGGCCGGTTCATCGGCCCGACCGACGAGCCGGACACGCAGCCACGCGAAACAGCCGTCAGCAACCCGGTCAGCAGCCACGCCAGCAACCCGGTATGGCCGCAGCCAGCGAACGCTGAACCTGTGCGGCGTCCCACTCCGCTGGCGGCGGAATAAAATAAACTTGCGGCAGACGATTGTGGCACCTGCTCGTGCCGCCTACGTTCCGACCGAAGATGAATCCACGTTCTGGAGGTGCCGCCATGTTTGACGCCAAATCTATTCTCGAAGGGCTCGTGCGCGGCGCGGGGCCTCAAGCTCAGCAGCCGAGTGGTGGCGGCGGCGGATTGGCCGATATTCTGGGCGAGATCCTCAAGGGTGGCGGCGGCGCGCAGGGCGGCGGTCAATCGGGCAGTGGCGGAGGATTAGGTGGCGGGTTGGGCGATATTCTCGGCCAGATCGGTAAGATGACCAATCCCAAAGGGGCCGCGACCCAGCCGAACGGACCTCAACAGGACAGTGGCGGCGGCGGGCTCGCCGATATTTTGGGCGAACTGCAGCGCCAGCTCGGTCAAGGCGGCGGGCACAGCGGCGGTCAGGGCAGCGGCCATACGCAAGCGCCCGGCCAGCGACATGCGGCGGAACCGGCGGGCGGCGGACTTGGCGGCGGGTTGGGCGATATTCTCGGTCAGCTCAAAGATAAGCTTGGTCAAGCGGGCGGCGCGATCGGCGGCGGGCAAACGGGCAGCGGCGGCAGTATCGCCGATATTCTCGGCCAAGTGCTTGCGCAAGCCACGCAGGGCGCCAAAGAAGGCGCTGGAAAAATCGGTCAGGCAACCGGCGCCAGCGACGCGCTTGGGCGTGCGACGGGCGGGCTTTCGCCCGATGAATTGCTCGAAAAGCTCAAGGGCTTGGTGCGTGACAACCCGATGGCCGCGACCGGTGCTGCCGGCGGGCTCGGAGGGCTTGTCCTCGGCACCAAGACGGGCCGCGCGATGGCCGGCAGTGCGGCGCGGATCGGGGCCTTGGCGCTGATCGGCGGGCTTGCCTACAAGGCCTTCCAAAATTATCAGGCGGGCAAACCGCTGGTCTCCGGCGCCACAGCTGCCGAAGCTGCCCCCACCGGCTCGGGTTTTGAGCCAGCGGTCGTGACCAACGAAACCGCTGCGCTTTACATCCGCGCGATGATTGCGGCGGCGGCCTCTGATGGGCGTATCGACAATGCCGAGCAGGCGAAAATCCTGGGCGGGCTGAAGCAGGCCGGTGTCGATGCTGAAGCCGAAGAGTTCCTGGCACGCGAGCTGAACAACCCGGCATCGGTCGAAGACCTGGCGAATGCTGCGAGCTCGCCGGAAGAGGCCATCCAGATTTATACGGCAGCGCGCATGGCGGTTGAGCCCGACTCGCAGGGAGAGCAGAGGTTTCTTGCCTCGCTTGCTGGTGCGCTCGGGATTGACGGCAAACTTGCAGCCCACATCGATGCAACGACGCGCAGCACGGCGGCGTAGCTACTGCCAGCGTGCAACAAGAAATGCCGCCTACCACACCGGTAGGCGGCATTTTTTATTTACAGATTTGGTACGGTTCAGTTGGTCTTGCTTGCCGGTGGCGTGACCGATGCGGTCGAGCCGTCGAGCTTGAAAAAGGCGTCAACGCGCATGCCTGTGAACAGCGGCGGGTTGCC
>JANMOL010000635.1:0-5145 GCA_031369245.1 Hyphomicrobium sp.
AGGCGGCGGCGTTCTGAGAAATAGGTATTGCGCAAAATCGTGAATAGCCAGGCTTTCAAGTTCGAACCTTCTTGAAAGGTATCGATGTGCTTGAAGGCCTTGAGCATGGTTTCCTGCACCAGATCATCGGCGCGCTCCAGATTTCCGCATAAGGAAACCGCGAACGCCCGCAGATTTGGTATCGCCTCAATAAACGCTTGCTTGACGGTTTCCGAGCTCACTTGCTCTTCTCCTGTCCGTCGAGGCTTATCTTCTCCTGGCCGTCGAGCTTGCTCAGCAGATTGAGAAACTTATCGGGGACTGGCGCATTGGCAACTTCATCAAACATAAGTTTGAGCTTTTGCCCGATCTGCGCCTGCAACCGCGCGTCCAGTCCCTCGCCTTCGCTCGGGCCGCTTTCCACTTGATTTTGCATGTTTCCGCGTTGTTCCTGGTCAACTATACCCACGCCCGGCGTCTCGCTCACTCTAGAGTTGGGAGGCAGCGAGTCTATTGCCGGTGGCGGCTTTCGTGACGTCATTTTGGACCCTCTCTGCTCAGTAACGAGGCACCCCGCCCCAATCATCGTTAATGCGTACCGATAGAATCCAACAAGTGAAACCCTGTAAAATGGAAAAAGTTCCGTGCCGGTGGAACTCATTTGTTAATGATGCGTTACTGACACTGGGAACCACCGGACACATTGACCCCGGCTGCGTTGAATTTGGAGGAGGTCTAAAATGTCTCTCGCAACAGACATAGCCCCGCACTTGCCGTATCTGCGCCGGTTTGCCCGCTCGCTGTGCGGCAATCAAGACAGTGGCGATGCCTACGTCGTGCACGCACTGGAGGCCATTATTGCCGATCCGGCTCGGTTTCCTTCCGATGTTGATACTAAAATCGGGCTTTATAGGATCTTCCTGCGCGTCTGGAACTCCATTCCCCTTAATACCGAAAGCAGCGCGGCTGAGCCGGGTCCAACTGTGCTGGGCTCAACGGTGCCGGGCTCAATGGTGGGTGGCCCAACGGTAGCCCTCACCGACCAGCGGCTCGATGCCATCACGCCGCGGCCCCGCCAAGCCTTCTTGCTGATCGCTGTCGAAGGCTTCAGCCGCGACGAGGCCGCAGACGTTTTGGAATGCACGATCAGCGAGGTTGCAGCCTTGGTCGACGAAGCTGGCAGAGAAATCGCCGCGCAGATGGCAACCAGCATTCTGATCATCGAAGACGAACCGATCATTGCGATGGACCTTGAAAACCTGGTCGAAGGATTGGGTCACACGGTTTGCCACGTCGCACGCACGCACAAAGAAGCTTTGGCAGCCGTTCGCAAGGCGCGCCCAGGCATGATCTTGGCTGACATCCAGCTGGCTGACGGCAGCTCAGGTCTTGAAGCTGTCAATGAGATCCTGACATCGTTCCAGGTTCCAGTGATCTTCATTACGGCCTATCCGGAACGGCTGCTCACCGGCACGCGCCCCGAGCCGACGTTTCTCATCGCCAAGCCTTTCCAACCCGACACCGTCAAGGCGACGATCAGTCAGGCGTTATTTTTCGGCACCAACGCTACGCTCGAAGAACAGCATGGCAAAGTCGCCTGAGGTTTACGCGTTATCAGAAGTCACACGTATTCGATGCGATTGGGCATTCAAGGCCGTTGGGAGGAGGCATGACATGCCTCCTCCCTTTTTCGCGGCGTACGTTACGAATTCGAGGTGTAGAACTTGAACGTCGGAGCAGCCTGCAAGGCTTCCTTCGTGCTGTCGACAGAGGCGCTTGGCTTACCATCCTTGTCGCGTGACATTTTGACGGACGAGAATGGGATCGCGACGTTCTTTTCGCCCATACCAAGAAAACCGCCGACGCCGACGATCGCAAACGCGACGTCACCGTTCGGCCCGATGATCAGCTCGTTAATGTCGCCGATCTTTTCAGCTTTCGAGTTGTAGACGTTCAGGCCGATAACCTTCGACGAGCGCCAATCAGAGGCCGACTGCATGGTCGCATAGTCGCCCTTGACGGCGGCGTTGGCGGCTGCAGGCGTGGCCGGCGATGGCATCGCGGTGGTTGACGTTTCAGGGCCTTTTGGCGCCGTCGTTTCTTGCGCAATGCTGGCGGTCAAGCCGGCAAGCGTCAGCGCAGCGACGCTGAACCCAGCGAGAAAAGTGGATTTCATGGTTCAATACTCCAAGATGTTTGTGCGTCAAATTTTGAAGCTTTGATTGTCAAAGCTCTGACCACCAAACGTCTTGCAGCGACGGAATGTTCCAACCAGCAAGCCGGCGGCGCGCTGAGCTCTCGCGGTCATAACGCGATCGGGTGCATAGCCGGTCTGGGCGAATGGAACAGTGGCGATCCCGGCAGGATTTGAACCTGCGACCCCCTGCTTAGAAGGCAGGTGCTCTATCCAACTGAGCTACGGGATCAACGTAAAACGGAGACCGGCGCTGGCCTCTATTGGTCCGTTAGGCTGCTCTTTCCTGAAACGCAAGAGGCAGCTGTGCGGCGCCCGCCGCCTCTCACAATGCGAGAGGTGATCCCAGAGGCAATCTCTGAGGCAATCTCTGAGGCAATCCCTGAGGCAATCTGAGGAAAACCGGTTCGCCGCTTCAGTGATTTGCAGCTGTGGATCGCGCACGATCGCGTTCCAGCGTAGCGAATGACCAGCGAAACTCTCGTCAGGCCATTGATTATATCGGAAACGGCATGGCACAAACAGCGTTCATGCGCGCGGGCCGCTCAGCACAGGGGCCGCGTTCGGGGGAGATTTGTGATGACCGCTGCGGATCCAGCCAACAGTAATGTGTCGAGCGGCGTGCTCGATCGTGAGCGGATTATTGCAACCGGCGGCTTTAACCGCTGGATGGTGCCGCCGGCAGCGCTGGCGATCCACCTGTGCATTGGCATGGCTTATGGTTTTTCGGTGTTCTGGAAACCGCTTCAGGGTGCGCTCGCTGGCGCGGACGGCAAGCCGCTGGCGGAATGCTCGGCAGGAGCGGTAACGTTCGCTGAAAAAGCCGCCGGCACGCTGAAGGCGCTGACCGCAACAGATTGCAATTGGAGCCAATTCGACCTCGGCTGGATGTACACGTTTTTCTTCGTTCTGCTCGGCGTCTCCGCGGCGATCTGGGGCGGATGGCTTGAGCGCGCGGGGCCGCGCAAAGCCGGCGTCGTCTCCGCTGTCTGCTGGTGCGGCGGCCTGCTGATTTCGGCGCTCGGCGTCTATTGGCATCAATTGTGGATGCTGTGGATCGGATCTGGGGTGATCGGCGGCATCGGCTTGGGGCTTGGCTACATTTCGCCGGTCTCGACACTGATCAAGTGGTTTCCTGACCGCCGCGGCATGGCCACGGGAATGGCCATCATGGGTTTTGGCGGCGGCGCGATGATCGGCTCGCCGCTGGCGGCATTGCTGATGAGCCATTTCAAAACCGCGACCGATCCCGGCGTCTGGCAGACGTTTCTCGTGTTGGCTGCGATCTACGCCGTGTTCATGACCATCGGGGCGTTCAGCTACCGGCTGCCGCCGTCGGGCTGGAAGCCGGACGGTTGGACGCCGCCAGCCGCCACTAACGCCATGATCACGTCAAAGAACGTGCACCTCAAAGACGCTCACAAGACGCCGCAGTTCTGGCTGTTGTGGCTGGTGCTGTGCATGAACGTGTCGGCTGGCATCGGCATTATCGGCGCGGCCTCACCCATGCTGCAGGAAACCTTTGGCGGCAGCCTGATCGGCAATGCCGGTGCCGGCTACCTCGATCTGAAAAAGGATGCAGCGCTGGCGGCCGCGGCGGCAGCCGTCGGTGCGGGCTTCGTCGGACTGATCTCGCTGTTCAATATCTTCGGCCGCATCGCCTGGGCGTCGTCATCCGACAAGCTCGGGCGCAAGGTGACGTATTTCATTTTCTTCACGCTTGGCGCAGCGTTGTATGTTTTGGCCTCCCTCGGCGCAGACTGGAAATCGCTTGCCATCTTCGTTGGCTGCTTCTGCGTCATTGCCTCGATGTACGGCGGTGGATTTGCAACGATCCCTGCGTATCTCGCGGACATGTTCGGCACGCAGTTCGTCGGCGCCATTCACGGCCGGCTGCTGACGGCGTGGTCGACGGCGGGCATCCTTGGCCCGGTCGTCGTCAACTATCTGCACGACACCCGCGCCGCGTCGGGCACAGCGCCTGATCAAATCTATGGGCCGATCTTCTATATTCTGGCCGGCATGCTGGTTGTTGGCTTTGTCGCCAACCTTCTTGTCCGGCCGGTCGATCCGAAATGGCATATGTCGGATGCCGCATTGGCCGAAGAGCGCGCGAAGCTGCACGAGAAGAACGCGATTGCTCAAACCGGCTCATTTGGCATTGGCAAAGGCGGGCTCGATGCCAAGGCCCTGCCGTTCTGGCTGCTGGTCGGCATCCCGCTGGCGTGGGGCGTATGGAAAACCTTCGAAAAAGCCATCGCGCTTTTTCTGTAGCCGCGACGCACGCCCGTTTGCTCAAAATACCTGCTGCACAATACCGGCGTCCTCGTCGACGAGTTCGCGGGCGGTTTTCCAAATGTCGTTACCACCGGTCATGTCTGTGCGGACTTGACGGATCCAGGCTTCTGGAACGCCGGCTGGCTTGAAGTAGGCATTGAAAAACCGGTCCGTGGCCTTGGCTGTCGCTGTCGCGGGCACAGCCAGGTCTTCGCTGGCCAGAACCTCCCTGAAGCTGACTTCGTGGAACATGAATCTGGCGCTGGCCGCGGCGGTGCGGCGCTGCCCCTGTAGGTACACGGGCACGCACATCGAGGCGCATCGGCTGCCGGCTTCGACGACGGTCTCAACCTTGTGCGTCTCGCCAATTTTCTGCAGCAGCCGCATCACCATGGCGCCATGATCGAGCGAGCCCCCCGATGACGAAAGCGAGAGCACAACGGTGCGGCTCTCAGCCCGATAGCGCGCAAATGCATCGGCGATCCGGCTTTCCATGGGGGCGTCGATTTTGCCTCGCCATCGCAGGTACACAGTTCCGTCGGCGGCCCGCGGGCGCACCTCCAGTTTGCCGACGCCCTCAAACAAGACTTCGAAGGTATCGCGGGTCTTAAAGCCGAGGAATAAAATCAGCACAAGCAGGGCTGGCCAAGCGAGGCGGTTGAGTGTGCGTGACGGCATGATTGCCGCGTCTCCCG
>JANMOL010000545.1:0-1733 GCA_031369245.1 Hyphomicrobium sp.
GACGCCGGCAGCAGCTTGATAATGCCCTGTGCCGCCGCCGCCGCCGCCGCGTCAGCCGTCTTGCCCCAGGTCCCGTCGAGCGAGCCCTGCGGAACTTCATTCTTCTGCGACACGGTGCCGAGCTTCTTGCCCTTCGGGTCGATGACGTTCCAGTCGATTTGGATCGGTTGCTTGCCATCCTTACCTTGGCCGACGGCGACTTTGCCTTCGACCTTGTAAGTCTGTCCGCCCGGCGCGTTGGACAACGCCACGCCGTTCTTTGATAGCTCGCGCTGGATGGCGCTGGTCAGCGAGGCGCTGCCATCGCCGGGAGCACCCGTCACGGACGGCACCATCGTCGAGACCGGGCCGCTGGCTTCAATGCTGCCGGTGGTCGGACCAGCGACTGCCGGCGGGTTGCCGATGTTCAGTGCCACCGGCGTCACCGCCGGTGTCGCGCCCGTGGCAACCGCCGGCGATACCGGCAAAGCCTGAGGCGTTGGCAGTGCGCCGGCCGATGGCGTTACGGCTGTGGCGTTGCTGGCGACGGGGACGTTGGCGCTCCCGCCTGAGCTACCAGGAAGCCAGCTCGCGATCTGTGCAGCCGTCTTATCGGCGATACTTTGCACAATTTGCGGAGTGACCGCGGCCCACGGGTCTTTGCCAGCGCCTGCGGCGAATTCTTCGCCCGTGATACGATTGGCGCGCTTACCGGTTTGATCGGTCACATCCCAGATATAGGAAATTTTGGAGCCAGTTTTTTCGCGCGCTGCCACGACATAGCCGCGTAAAACGTATTCGCCCTTGCCGCCCGGCGCCCGCGCAACGCTGATTTTGTTGCGCTCAATCGAGGTCGTGAGCTGGGCCTGCAAATCGCGAGAAACATTATCAGGTGCGCCGATAACGGGCGCAATCTCAAGCTTCGCCGTTTGCCCCGTTGAAGATGCCGGAGGCGCCGTGAGCGCGGCTTCGGGCGCTGTGCCGCCACCACCACTCAACAGGTTATTGCTGGATTCGCAGCCTGCCAATCCAAAGGCCAAGAGGGCTGCAAGCAGCCCTGTCTTAACCCGTCTCATGCAAGCGAAAGGCGTCGCAGAATCTAAGGTCGCCACGCTGACGTCCCCCTGTTGTCGAACCGCACAATTCCGGCGGCCGGCATACGAACCCTGCGGCCTGATACTCCTCTGACGCTACCGGTACACCCTCATCCTGTAGATCAGTGGCTCGGCGCCCGTCCAGAGTGCTGGCCGAATAAAATGCGGTCAGCCCACGGCTTAACGGGCAATCCTGGTCACTCCGCTGTGGATTGTGCAGTTAAGCCACGACAATGGCGGAGATTTGACGGCCGTAGTCCGGCTCGCGGCGCTGGCTGGTGCGGCGGTAGGAGAAGAAAAGTGATTCGTTGGCGTGGGTGCAGGGCGCGGCTGCCTCGACCGAGCCGATCTGGGCGGCCATCAGCCGGTGCTGCACGAAGCCCGGCAGGTCGAAGTGCGGTTGAGCTTCCGAGGTCGGCTTTGCAAAAAAGCGGCTGTAGGGCGGGTTCTGGCTGACGATGCCGGCTTCAAATGCCGCGCCGACTTCATAGGCGGCTTGGTTAATGCACGGCCCGACCGCCGCGCGGATGTGCTGGCGGCGCGCGCCGAGACGCTCCATTTCGGCAATCGTGCTCTCGACGATGCCAGCCACCGCGCCGCGCCAGCCGGCGTGGGCCGCCGCAACGATGCCGGCTTCGGGATCGGCAAACAGCACCGGCG
>JANMOL010000028.1:0-1793 GCA_031369245.1 Hyphomicrobium sp.
CGTCAACATGGCGCAGTCGTCAAACGACACCTATCCGACCGCCATGCACATCGCCTGCGCCGAGCAGGTCACGCATCATCTGATGCCGGCCCTCGCGCATCTGCATGCCGGCCTGAAAAAGAAGGAGCGCGACTTCGACCACATCATCAAGATCGGCCGCACGCACACCCAGGATGCGACGCCGCTGACGCTTGGCCAGGAATTCGGCGGCTACGCCGCGCAGGTCTCGTCGTCGATCCACCGCATCAAGCAGACGCTCGAAGGGCTATTCGAATTAGCCCAAGGCGGCACGGCCGTCGGTACTGGCCTCAATGCACCCAAGGGCTTTGCTGAAGGGGTCGCGGCCCGGATCGCGGCCATCACGCATTTGCCGTTCGTGACGGCGCCCAATAAGTTTGAGGCGCTGGCAGCCCACGACGCCATGGTGTTCTCGCACGGCGCCATCAATGCGGCCGCCGCCGCACTGTTCAAAATTGCCAACGATATTCGTTTTCTCGGCAGCGGCCCGCGCTCGGGTCTCGGCGAATTAGCCTTGCCTGAGAATGAGCCCGGGTCGTCGATCATGCCGGGCAAGGTCAATCCGACCCAATGTGAAGCGCTGACGCAAGTCTGTGCGCACATTTTTGGCAATAACGCCGCGCTGACGTTTGCTGGATCGCAAGGGCACTTCGAATTGAACGTCTACAATCCTGTGATGGCCTATAATTTCCTGCAATCGGTGCGCCTGATGAGCGACGCGGCCATCTCGTTTGCCGACCATTGCGTTGTTGGCATCGAAGCGCGCGAAGATAATATCAAGGCCGGCCTCGACCGTTCGTTGATGCTGGTGACTGCACTCGCGCCAAAAATCGGCTATGATCATGCGGCCAAGATCGCCAAAATGGCGCACAAGAACGGCACAACGCTGCGCCAAGAAGCCGTCGGCGGCGGCTACGTGACCGATCAGGAGTTTGACGATCTTGTCGATCCATCGAAAATGATCGGACCCGGCGCCTAGCAAAAAAACCCGTACACCACGGTCCTTATATCGAGACAGCCATGACCGCAGAGATCGTCAATCTCAACAAGGTTCGCAAAGCCCGCGAGCGGGCCGAGAAAGCCAAAACGGCGCAAGACAATCGCGCGAAATTCGGCCGCGCGAAAGCTGAACGCGAGATGGCCGCGCGCGAACTCGACCAGCGCACCAGCGCACTCGACGGCGCGCAGCGCGACACGCCCCGTCTGGACGACAACCACGACGATCTCGATCCCGGCAATGTTTCGTGAGCCGGCCGGTTAAGCGGTCGTTTTCGATTCGCGGCCATCGGACGTCGATTTCGCTCGAAGCCCCGTTCTGGACCGCGTTGAAATCTGCCGCGGCCGAGGACCACCTGACACTGGCAGCGTTGATCGCCGCCATCGACCAGATGCGCGGCAGTGCGGGCCTGTCGAGTGCCGTGCGCGTTTGGCTGTTGCAACGGCTGATCGCGCGATGCGGAAACAAATAGCGCAGCGCTTACGGAAAGCCGCCGAGAGGGGCGCGCAAGATCTCGTCGGCGTTGGAGCGGCGCGGCAGCTTCGGTGGCCGCGCGGCGGCCGGCGCACGGGCTGGCTGTACGGGGCGCGCTGCCTCGGCCGGCTTGAGGTCCGGCGCAGGGAGGCCCTGCGAATTTGCCGGCTGTGCGATCGGTACGCCGTCCAGCGTTTCGATCGTGACGCGCTGCTGTGCTGGTGTGGCGGCGGCCGCATCGGGCGCGGCAGAGCCAGGGATTTGTTGCGTTGACGCTGGCGGGACGGCTGCGCCGGCCGATGGC
>JANMOL010000046.1:0-5251 GCA_031369245.1 Hyphomicrobium sp.
GGCCTCAACGGCCACGTGATCGTCACGCGGGTGGGCGAGCCGTTCGAGGACTATACTGACCTTGCGGCGAAAATATCCAAGGTTCCGGGCGTCGTCCACGCGCTGCCGCTCATCGAAGGCCAGGTGATGGTGTCGTCAAGCGTGCAGGCTGTGGGCGGGCTGGTGCGCGGTTTGGACGAAGCCAGCCTCAAGTCGCTGAAACTCGTGTCTGACAACGTCAAATTTGGCACGATCGACGGCTTTGACGGCCAGACCGGGATTGCGATGGGTACGCGGCTGGCAAATTCGCTGCGCCTCAGCCTGGGCGATAGCGTGACGCTGGTCTCTCCGCGCGGCGCTGCAACGCCGTTCGGCACCGCACCACGCTCGAAGCCCTATCAGATCACCGCGCTTTTTGAGCTTGGCATGTCCGAGTATGATCGCATGATCATCTTTATGCCGCTCGCCGAGGCGCAGAAGTATTTCGGTAAGACCGGCGAAGTCGATGTGCTCGAAGTTGTGGTCGAAAAGCCAGAAAGCATCGATGAATATACCGCCGCCATTCGGGCTGTTGGCGGCGATCAGCTCAACATCACCGACTGGCGTCAGCGCAACGAGACGTTTTTCACCGTGCTCGAAGTCGAGCGCAACGTCATGTTCATTATCCTGTCGCTGATCGTGCTGGTGGCAGCCCTCAACATCATCTCCGGCCTCATGATGCTGGTCAAAGATAAGGGCCGCGATATCGCTATTCTCAGAACGATGGGCGCGTCGAAGGGCGCGGTCATGCGGGTGTTTTTGATCACCGGCGCGTCGATCGGCATTGTTGGCACGATCGCCGGGCTGATCCTCGGCGTGCTGTTTTGCTGGAACATTGAATCGATCAAGAATTTCGTGTCGTGGGTCACCGGCGCAACCGTGTTCGATCCGAGTATCTACTATTTGACCAAGCTGCCAGCCGAAATTGACGTCAAGGAAACTGGCGGAATTGTTTTGATGGCCCTGGTGCTGTCGGTGATCGCCACGATCTATCCGTCGTGGCGGGCATCCAAACTCGACCCCGTCGAAGCCTTGCGGTACGAGTGAGCCCGATGGAGCACATGAGCCCGCCAGCGCCCATATTGATGCTTGCCGGTGTGACGCGTACGTTCACGCAGGGCTCGCGCACGATCAATGTGTTGCAAGGCGCCAACGTGCAGCTCGGGCCAGGCCAAGCGGTTGCGCTGGTCGGGCCGTCGGGGGCGGGTAAATCGACGCTGCTGCATATCGCGGGCCTGCTTGAGCCGCCAACCAGCGGCCGCGTGGTGATCAATGGTCGCGATTGTGCTGAACTTTCAGAATCGGACCGCACGCGCTTGAGGCGGCACGAAATCGGCTTCATCTATCAGTTTCACCAGCTGCTGCCGGAATTCTCAGCACTCGAAAACGTTGTCATCCCGCAGATGATCCTCGGTAAGCGCCGCCGCGACGCCGAAGTGCGTGCGCTGGAATTATTGAGCGGGCTTGGTCTCGGTGAGCGCGCCGATCATCGCCCGGCACAACTGTCTGGCGGCGAACAGCAGCGGACCGCCATTTGCCGCGGATTGGCCAATGCGCCGAAACTGCTGCTGGCCGATGAGCCGACCGGCAACCTTGATCCCAAGACGTCGGACTACGTTTTCCGGGAGTTGATCGACCTTATTCGCCAGCAGGGCGTGGCGGCCTTGATTGCGACCCATAATATGGAGCTGGCGCGCCGGATGGATCGCGTGCTGCAGATGCAGGACGGTCAACTTGTTGAACTGACCCCATCAAGCGCCGTTTGAGTGGACAAGGTGTGTGCAGGGCGTTGAACCGCGTGACGCTGCGGCCACTGGCGCATAGCCTGCCGGGATGACGAATCGCACATCAGGCGCGCCGCCGTTTATCCACCTCAAGGTGCACAGCGCCTATTCGCTGCTCGAAGGCGCGTTGCCCATCGGCAAGCTCGCCAAACTCGCGGCTGGATACGGCTATCCGGCGCTCGGACTGACCGACACCAACAACCTGTTTGGCGCGCTCGAATTCTGCAACAAGCTGTGGGACGAAGGCGTCCAGCCGATCATCGGTGTCAGCATTGACGTTGATTTCGACGATCAGCGCGAAACGCAGAGCGCGCATCTGCGGCCCGGCTCGAATGAACCGCGCGCGCAATCAGCCGGCCGCATCGCCTTATTGGCGATGGACGGCGACGGCTATGCCAATCTCATGCGGCTGTCGAAATGTTTGTATTTTGAACATGCCGACGATGAGCCAGCGCACGTCAAAATGGCGCGTGTTGAAGAGTTCTCGCTAGGGCTTATCGCTCTGACCGGCGGACCCGATGGGCCCATCGATCGCGCGCTGCACGAAGGACAATCCGAAAAAGCGCTCGAGCGGCTCAAGGCGCTCGAGAAGATTTTTGGCAACCGCCTGTATGTCGAGCTGCAGCGCCACGGGCTTGCCAGCGAGGCCAGCATAGAGCCGCAGTTGCTCGACTTCGCGTACGCGCGCCGCGTGCCGCTGGTTGCCACCAACGAATGTTATTTCGGCAGCCCGTCCGACTACGAAGCCCATGATGCATTGCTGTGCATCGCGGAGGGCCGCTACGTCGTCGAAGACAACCGCCGCCGCGTAACACCAGATCACGCCTTCAAGGGGCCAGACGATATGGCCGCACTGTTTTCGGATCTGCCCGAAGCGCTGGCCAGCACGATTGAGATTGCGCAGCGATGTGCGTTCCGGCCCGAGGGGCGTAAGCCGATCCTGCCGCGGTTTGTCGCCGCCGACGATAGCATGAGCGAGCTTGAAAACTTCCGGCTGGAGGCGGCCGAATTGAAGCGGCAGGCCAAGGCCGGCCTCGATCAGCGGCTCGCCACGATCGGACTTGCCGACGGATTTACGCGCGGCGACTACGATAAGCGGCTGGCCTATGAAGTCGATGTCATCACGCAGATGACGTTTCCCGGCTACTTTCTGATCGTCGCCGACTTTATCCAGTGGTCGAAATCAAACGGCGTGCCGGTCGGGCCGGGACGCGGCTCGGGTGCGGGTTCGCTGGTTGCTTACGCCTTGACCATCACAGACCTCGATCCGCTGAGGTTTGGGCTGCTGTTTGAGCGTTTTCTCAACCCCGAACGCGTCTCGATGCCCGACTTCGATATCGACTTTTGCCAGGACAAGCGCGACCGCGTCATCGAATATGTCCAGAAGAAATACGGCGCCGATCGCGTGGCGCAGATCATCACGCACGGCAAGCTGCAAGCCCGTGCCGTGCTGCGTGACGTGGGCCGGGTGCTGCAGATCCCCTATGGCCAGGTCGACCGGCTGTGCAAGCTCGTGCCGAACAATCCAGCGAACCCGGTGACACTGACGCAAGCGATCGACAGCGAGCCGAAGCTGCAAGAAGAGCGCGATCGCGAACCGATCGTGGCGCGCCTGCTTGAAATCGCCCAGAAGCTCGAAGGCCTTTACCGCCACGCTTCGACCCATGCGGCTGGCATCGTGATCGGCGACCGGCCGCTTGAAGAACTGGTGCCGCTCTATCGCGATCCGAAGTCCAATTTTCCGATCACGCAGTTCAACTGGAAGATGGTCGAAGCCGCGGGCCTCGTGAAGTTCGACTTTCTCGGGCTGAAAACGCTGACGGTTCTTGAAAAGGCTGTGCAGCTCGTCAAGCACGGGCGCGGAATAACGGTCGATCTGCCGGGGCTGCCGCTGACCGATGTAAAGAGTTACGAAATTCTCGCCAAGGCCGATACGGCCGGTGTGTTCCAGCTGGAATCGACGGGTATGCGCGAGAGCTTGAAGCGGCTGAAGCCCGACCGCTTCGAAGACATCATCGCGATGGTGGCGCTCTATCGGCCTGGCCCGATGGATAACATCCCAACCTACATCAATCGCAAGCACGGCGAAGAGCCGGTCGATTGCCTGCATCCGATGCTCGAAGGCATTCTCAAAGAAACCTACGGCGTCATTATTTATCAGGAGCAGGTCATTCAGATCGCCCAGGTGATGGGCGGGTATACGCTCGGGCAAGCCGATCTTCTACGCCGCGCAATGGGCAAGAAAGACAGAGCCGAGATGGCGGCTCAGCAGGCCCGCTTCGTCGATGGCGCCGAGAAGAACGGCGTCAAGCGCGACGATGCGATCGGGATCTTCCAGCTGGTTGATAAGTTCGCTGGCTACGGCTTCAACAAATCACACGCCGCCGCCTACGCGCTCGTCAGCTATCACACGGCCTATATGAAGGCCAATTTCCGTGAGGAATTCATCGCCGCCTCGATGACGCTCGACATGGGCAACACCGACAAACTCGCGATGTTCGCCAGCGAAGCGCGTAAATCGGGGATTGTGTTGCGGCCGCCCTGTGTCAACCAGTCCGGCGTTGATTTTGGCGCCGAGCCGCCTCAAGGCGGCGCCAAGTGCGGCGCCATTCGCTATTCGCTGGCCGCGTTAAAAAACATCGGTGCGGGTGCTGTCGAGACAATTGCGCGCGAACGGGCAGCCCAGGGGCCGTTCAAGTCGCTGGCTGATTTCGCCAACCGGCTCGACCCTAAAGCGCTCAACAAACGCGGCATCGAAACGCTGGCCAAGGGCGGCGCGTTCGATACCTTCGACAGCAACCGGGCGCTGGTGGCCGCCAATGCCGATGCGATGCTGGCGTTGGCGCAGCGGCGCACCGCGGACCAGGCGCAAGGGATCGTCGATCTGTTTGGCGGCGGCACGGAGGCCCCCGATCTCGTGCTGCGGGCTGTTCCAGCATGGACGCCGATGGAACGCCTCGCAGCCGAGTTTGAGGCTGTCGGGTTTTATCTCTCAGGCCATCCGCTCGATCAATACGACAAGATCCTCGGCAAGCTTGGCGTCAAGCGCTTTACCGACTTTGAAGCGGCGGCCGAGCGTGGTGCAACGGCTGGCCGTCTGGCTGGCATCGTGATCGCGGCCCGCGAGCGGCGCTCGCAAAAGGGCAATAAGTTTGCTTTTGCGATGTTCTCCGACATGACCGGGCAGTTTGAAGCGGTCATTTTTTCCGACACCTTGGCGGCCTCGCGCGATCTGCTCGAGCCGGGCACACCGGTCATTATTTCGATTGAAGCCGAGCGCGATGGCGAGACGCTGAAGATGCGCGTGCAAGCGCTCGAGTCGCTCGATAAGGCAGCAGCCGGCGTGGCGCGCACTTTGAAGGTGGTGATCGATCGCAAGACGGTGATCTCGAAAGCCTCACGGCTGTCCGACTTGCGCGCATCGCTGAAGCCGGGCCCGCGCGGCGGCG
>JANMOL010000063.1:0-6258 GCA_031369245.1 Hyphomicrobium sp.
AACGCCACGGCGGCACTGACGCCGGGCCGGGACAGCATGATGTCGGCTGCTTGCCGGACAACGGCGTCCGTGCGTTGCAGTGTCGAGCCCGGCGGCAACTGGAATGCGGTGATGAAATATGTCCGATCGAGCTGCGGAATAAGCCCGGCGGGAGTCTTTGCCAGACGATCATAAGTTAAAAACAGCAGACCGCCGTAGACCGCGAGCAGGATCAGGCCGACGCGGATCAGCTTGCCGGTCAGCCAGCCATAGCCGCTCGACAGCGCGTCGAAGCCGCGATTGAACAAACTGAAGAAGCCGCGCAACGGCGCGCCGAGCGTGTGCCGAATTCCGCTTTCATGATCGCCGTCGGCTTTGTGAGGCTTCAAGAGCAAGGCTGCCAGCGCAGGCGATAGCGTCAGCGAGACAATGGCCGAGATCGCGGTTGACGCCGCGATCGTGATCGCAAATTGCTTGTAGAAGGTGCCTTGCAGGCCGGTGATAAATGCCGTCGGCAAGAACACGCCGATCAGGACGAGCGAGATCGCGATCAGCGCCCCGCCGACTTCGTCCATGGTTTTGTGTGCCGCCTCCTTGGGTGACATCCCTTGGCGCAAATAGCGCTCGACATTCTCGACCACCACAATTGCGTCGTCGACCACGATACCGATGGCGAGCACCAGGCCAAACAGCGACAGCGTATTGAACGTGATGCCGAGCGCGCTCATCACGAAAAACGTCCCGACCAGCGACACCGGGATGGCAATGATCGGAATGATGGCTGCCCGCCAGGTCTGCAGGAATACGATGACGACGAGCACAACGAGCAGGATCGCCTCAATCAGCGTCTTGATAACGGCATCCACCGAAAACTGAATGAATTCCGTCGGATTGTAGACGATCGAATAGCCAACGCCGGGCGGGAAATCTTTCTTCAGCACGTCCATTTGCGCGATGACCGAGGCCGCCGTTGCAAGTGCGTTCGATCCTGGCTTTTGGAAAATAACCAGCGCGGTTGCCGTCTTGTTGTTGAGGTAGGCGTTGACGGTATAGTCCTGAGATCCAAGCTCTACGCGCGCGATGTCTTTGACGCGGACGAACTGGCCATCGGCTTCGGCCCGCACCACGATGTTTTCGAACTGATCGGCCGATGTCAGACGGCCCAGCGTTTTCACCGATAGCGTAAACCCGCCAGGCGCGGTTGCGGGTGGCTGATTGATTGAACCAGCCGCCACTTGCAGATTGGCGGCGCGCAATGCTGCCACCACTTCACCAGCCGTCAGCCCGCGCGCCGCCACTTTTTCGGGATCGAGCCATATGCGCATTGCGTAATCGCGAGCGCCAAACACATTGACGTTGCCAACGCCGTCGATCCGGGTCAGCACGTCTTTGACATAAAGCGTGGCGTAGTTCGAAATATACTGCTGATCGCGCGTGCTGTCGGGCGATGTCATGTGCACGACCATCATCAGATCGGGCGAGGCTTTACGCACGGAGACACCCAGGCGGCGCACGTCTTCTGGTAGCCGTGGCTCAGCCACAGCAACGCGGTTTTGCACCAGCACTTGGGCCTGATCGATGTTGGTGCCGGGCTTGAACACGATGTTAATCGAAACCTGGCCGTCGCCCGTCGACTGCGAGACGATGTAGAGCATGTTGTCGACGCCGTTGACCTCCTGCTCGATCGGCGTGGCCACCGTCTCGGCAATGACTTGCGCCGAAGCGCCCGGGTAGTTGGCGCGGATGTTGACAGTCGGCGGCGCAATCTCTGGATATTCGGCGATCGGCAGCGCGCGCAAAGCGATCAAGCCAAGGATCGTGATGATCATCGACAAGACGGACGCAAAAATCGGACGGTCGATGAAGAAGTGAGGAAATCGCATGAAAAATGGCCTTGCGCCCGAAGGTCTATTTGTTTTCGACGGCAGCGATCGTGCCCGCGGCCGGTGTCACTTTCGCGCCGGGCCGGACAGCTGGATTGGCCAGCCCTTCGATGACAACGCGATCATCGGCCTTGAGCCCGGTTTTGATAACGCGCAGGCCATCGATCATCGGCCCGAGCGTCACAGGCGTCGCTGTTACGACATTGTCAGCATTGACCGCGAACACGATCTTGCGGGCCTGATCGGAAACGATGGCGGTATCTGGCACGAGAAAAGCGTTTTGCTCGCCGCCGAATAGCGCCATCCGGGCGAACACGCCCGGTGTCAGCAGTCCATTTTTGTTGTCGAAGATCGCGCGCCCGCGCAGCGTGCCGGACCGCTCGTTGAGGGCATTGTCGACGAAGTTCATGGTGCCGTCGTGCGACCAGGTCGCTTCATCGGCGAGTTTCAGGCGAACAGGATTAGCGACATCGCGCGACGATGGGCGCTCGCCGGCAATGTTGGCCCGCGAGTATCTCAAATAGTCGGCTTCTGACACGTCGAACACAAAATGGATGGGATCAAGCGAGACGATCGTCGCGAGTAGCGTGGCGCCGACTTGCCCGCCCTGCACCAGATTGCCGGCATCGACCTTCTTGTCGGAAATCCGGCCCGAGATCGGTGCTCGCACTTCGGCCCACTCAAGGTTCAGTTCGGCAGCCCGCAAGCTGGCCTTGGCTGACAGCAGCTGGGCCCGCGCCTGACTGAGCGCCGCCTTGCGTTGATCAAACACCTGCTCGCTCATGACTTTCGACCGGGCGAGGGGTTCAGCGCGCTCGACCTCCGTTTCAGCCAGCAGAACTTGCGCGTCTTGCCGGGCGATGTCGGCTTTCGCGCTTTCGGCAGCAATCTGATAAGTGCGCTTGTCGAGCGTGAACAGCAGGTCGCCCGCTTTGATCAGCGAGCCGTCCTTGAAATGAACCTGCTCGATAAATCCTGAAACCCGCGGCCGCACTTCGACGCGCTCGACCGGCTCGAAGCGACCGGAATATTCGTCCCACAGCGTGATTTTTTTCTCAAGCGGCGCGGCAACCGTAACGGGCAGCGGCGACGGGGCCCCCTGTGCAATGGCCAGCGGTGCAATGGCCAACGTTGATATCAGAGCGAAGCCCGTCAAGGCGGCGGCAAAGGCTCGAAGCATCAAAAATGTCCTAGATGATAGGCGGAGGATGGCTGTGCTGGAAGCTGGCCGCAAAGCACCAGAGTAGTCAACGCGCAAAATGTGCCCATCGTTCCAAATAGGATTTATGACAGGCCCGCCGCGGCAGGGGGAAAAGTTGCTCATGAATTGAGCACATTTTGAGCAATCGACCCCTGGTGCTGCCGGAGGGGATTTAAACGTCGACCTCTCCCGAACGACCAGCGCGGCTTGGAACACAGCGAAACGCGCAACGGTGACGTATTGGCGCGGCTGGCATTTTTAAGTCTGTTTCAACGAGCGCCGTTCAGTCTCAGCATGGTTCACCTGAACCCGCCGTTTCCACCGCCCGTGCGCTGCCCCACGATCAATTCAGGCTGCCTATTGGGCAAAGCGGCTCTTGCAAACAGCGCGACCGATCGGGATAAACCCACTCCGGCAAGTTTCACGCTTAACCTAGTTGCCCAGCTCCGCGAAAAACGGCCCCGTTTGAATGAGATAGTTTCGTACTTTTAGTTTTAACTGTTTTTCGCAAGTGTTTGCATGTCAGAACCAGCAGTCATAGGTGTCACGCTCGACGCACGAAACTGAGCTTCCACAGTCCCGGGCGTCGTACCGTCTGCCTGCCTAAGTCTGCCGATCGCCGTGATCATCAGTGGGTGCAGCGGGAGTTCGAGTGACATGCTATATCGCTGTTGCAATTCACTTCCGAGATACTTGATTATATGATCCATGACGAGGAAACGGTGAAGCAACAGCAAGGTTCCCTGTAATTGCCAACTTTGTTATGCTAGTAGCACTTTTGAGCAACAGCCCTGAGATGCGCCAAATTTTAATCCGTCCGCGCGAAGATAACGAGCGCCATCCAAGCACTAACGAAAGTCCTGTCGATGAGTATTCCAAGCGGGGAAATTCCGCCGGTTGTAGAGCCGAGCCCCGATCCAGTGATAGAGGACGTGACGCTGAACTCACTCAATCAGCGCATAAGGCAACAAGAAATCCTCGCCGAGCTTGGCGTCCTTGCCCTTCAGGGCTCGACGATTAATGAACTCCTCGATGACACGGCTCGTTTGGCCGCCGAGGGGCTGCAAGTAGACTACAGTAAAGTCCTTGAATATCTACCGGACGAAAACCGGCTTCTGGTTCGCGCAGGTGTCGGCTGGGCGCCGGGTGTCGTGGGCGTCGCAAGTGTCGGTGCCGACCTCGCCTCGCCCGCAGGATTTGCGCTGAAAACAGGTCAGCCCGTTATTTCCAATCATCTGGAGAATGAACAGCGCTTCAGAACGTCGGAGCTGCTTGCTGACCATGGCATTACGCGTGCGATCAACGTCATTTTACGAGGCGATGGCAAGCCCTTCGGTGTCCTTGAGCTTGACAGCCGGTCAGAGGTTGATTTCACGGAAAACGATATCACCTTCTTACAAGGTGCCGCAAACATCGTGGGCATGGCAATCGAGCGGGAGCGCTATCAGCGCAAACTGCAAGATGCTCTGGAGCGTCATCAAATTCTATTGAAGGAAATGAACCACCGGATAAAAAACAGCTTATCGATCATTGTCAGCTTATTCCGGATGCAGGCCAAGGATATCGGCGATCCAGTGTTTACGGAACGCTTGGAGGAAGCCGCACATCGGGTGCAGGCAATCGCTCGCGCTCACGAGCGGCTTTACCAGAACGACGATATCAAGCATCTCGACATTGGCCTCTACATCGAGCAGGTCTGTGACGACTTGCGCGAGTCGGACGCGCGGTTCGACATCCAGATTGAAAATCAGCCTGGGATTCACATCGACACGGACCGTGGGATTTCGCTTGCCTTGGTCGTCAACGAGCTCGTCACGAATGCCGCCAAATATGCCTATCCAAACGATCAAACCGGAAAAATATGGGTTCGCGTTGCGCGCGAAAGCAATGACGTGGTGCTGCTGTCGGTGCGCGATGAGGGTGTCGGTCTTCCGCCAGATTTCGAACCTGCCAAGATGAAGGGTCTGGGCATGCGCATCATCACGGCCTTCTCACACCAGCTGAATTCCAAACTGATCGTGAACCGTCGTACACCGGGAACGGAGTTTTTGATCGCCGTCCCGCTTCGCAATCACACATAATTTTTGTGAACGTACGGTCGACGAACCTGATGGATTAACGCACAGCGGCTCGGCCGGTAACTTGCCCGGCACGATGGCGTCGCCCGCAACGGTACCCCGAAGCGTTTCCAGCCTTTGACGCGCCCGGTCGGAATTCAACTCAAAATATCGATGTTGCTGAGTAATGCTGGTGCTGCCGGAGGGGATTGAACTCTCGAACTCTCCCCTCACCAGCAGCGCGTTTGTAAACCCCACGAAGCGCGCTGCAGTAACGTCGTGGATGGATTGACGTTTTTCGAGCCTGCTTCAGCGATACGCCAAAGCCGCCACATCCGCCGAAGTCACGAAGCGCCGTCCTGCGCGCCGGTTCGAGCGGCGCGAGAAATGCCTGCGAGCTGTTCGTCGCATGTGAGGATCATTTTCAACAAGACGGCGCAGCCGGCGGCGCAATCGGCTTGGCTCGCCCATTCGGCTTCGTTGTGACTGAGGCCATCGCGGCAGGGCACAAAGATCATGGATGTCGGTGCCACCCGCGCCAGATAGACGGCGTCGTGTGCGGCGCCTGAAACGATATCGCGATGCGGGTACCCGAGGGCGTCGGCGGCCGATCGCACGAACTGCACGCATGTTGGATCGAATGTCACCGCAGGCGAGTGAGTCACCTGCTTTAGCTCGCACGCGAGGCCGCGCGTTTTGCGCATGATTTCTATCGCAGAGACCAAGGCATGCTCCATCCCCAGAAGCATTGCGTCGTCGGGATGCCGGAAATCGAGGCACAGGAACGTACTGCCGGTGATAACGTTGCGTCCGTTCGGCGAAGCATCGATGTAGCCCGTGGTGGCGCGCCCGAGCGGTGCGGCTTGCTGCCCGATCCTCTCGACGGCCAAAATCAGTTCAGCAGCACCGGTCAAGGCATCACGACGGGCATCCATGGGAGTCGTGCCCGCATGCGCTTCCTGGCCTGTCGTGCGGACTTCGTACCAGCGTAAGCCTTGAACAGCCGTCACAATGCCGATCGTTTTGTGTTCCGCTTCGAGTATCGGACCTTGCTCAATATGAAGTTCAAAATAGGCCGATACAGGCCAACCTCCGACGGGTTCGGGGCCGGAATACCCAATTCGGCTCAGTTCTTCGC
>JANMOL010000183.1:0-7598 GCA_031369245.1 Hyphomicrobium sp.
CCTGGAAAATGTTTGATGAACCAGCGCGCCGCGCGGGCAGCCGCGTGAGGACGCGCTGCAAAGTCTGGCAGATCCGGCTTCAGCGCGGTCACCATTTCAAGTGCCGTGTGAAATTTTTCCATGCGAACTGCAGCCTCCGCAACAAGCCAAATCGCGTGTCCGGCGAACCGGTTGGGCGAACCGGTTGGGCGAACCGCCAAAGTCCGCTGCATTTAGGTCGCGGCACCCCCCCTGTAAAGGTCTTTTCGGGCCGCTGCGGCGGCTGTAGCCGTCAATGCCGCAGCAAGCCGTCCCAGCGCGCAAGCCATTGACGGCGTTTTAGCAAAGCAGGAAAGCTGCGCTTGGCGCATGACTATGCGCGCGGAACAGAAAGTTGATCATGCTGAGTTCGTTGCGCGATGCCATCCTGAGCCACCCCGACGTTGCGCTATGCCTTGCCGGGCTTGCGATTGGCACGCTGTTTGGCGCGGTCCTGCACGCCACCAACTATTGCGTCATGGGTGCCGTCACAGACTGGCGGATCTCAGGCGACAAGGGCCGGCTCGGCGCGGCGGCACTGGCCGCTGCAACCGCCATCATTGGTACTCAACTGCTCGATGCCGCCGGTGTTATCGATTTATCAAAATCGATGTATCTCACGCCGCGCCTGAATTGGTTTGGCGCGGCCTTTGGGGGTCTGCTTTTTGGCGCGGGTATGGTTTACGCGGGCGGGTGCCCGAGCCGCGGTCTGGTGCGTGCTGGCGGCGGCGATATGAGGGCGCTCGTGGCGCTCGGCACGATGGCGATCTTTGCGTTTGCCACCATCAGTGGCATTTTCGCAAGCCTGCGAGCGGCGATCGATCGCATGACAGCCGTCGACATCGGGCAGTTCGGGTTGACCTCGCAAGGCCTGGGCCACGTCCTCTCCATCAGTGGATTGGGATCCGATGGCGGGCGTGTTGCCGCTGCAGCCCTGCTGGCCCTTCCGCTCATCGTCTTTGCGGTTCGCTCGGGCCAGATAGTGTCACAGCCGCGCAATCTCTTGGGCGGGTTGGCGGTTGGCGGGTTAGCCGTCCTCGGCTGGGCGATGACGGGGCTCGCCGCCGATGACATGGCCGTCAAACCGATGAGCCCCCAATCGCTGAGCTTTGTCCGCCCGGTTGGCGACGCCATCGACTGGATCGAACGCTCGACTGCCCTTGGGCTGCCGGGCTTTGGCGCTTCCAGCGTGTTTGGCGTTCTGTTCGGCAGTTTTCTGATGTCGTTTGCGGCGCGAAGCATGGCATTTGCAGGCTTCGCGGATGGCCGCGATTTGCAGCGGCACGTGATGGGAGCGGCGGCCATGGGCTGCGGCGGCGTGCTGGCGCTTGGTTGCACGATCGGTCAGGGCGTGACGGGCCTATCGACCCTTTCGCTGCAATCCATGATCGCGGCAGCAGCCATCGTCGGGGGGGCCGTCATCGGCATCGAGCGCTTGCAGCGCCGGCTTTAGTGGATCGCGCTAACTCTTGCCGATAACGACCACAGCACGGCCATCGCGCAGAGCTTTGCTGGGGGAGGTTCCAAGCCGCTCTTCAACGCGTTCGCCGCGGGCCTGACGCCGACGGAGCGCCAGTGCCTTCGCCGAGCGGGCACGTTCGGCTTTTTCCGGGTTGCGGCGCAGCTCAGCGTCGGTCACCAGCGTATCCTGGATAAAGTTCTCCCAGTTCCCGAGCACGGTGAAGCGCTGCCGCTCAAAATCGTACTCGATACCGGTTGGCGGCACGGCTGAGGTTGAGCAGCGAGCCATCAGCGTCTCAGTGCCATCGGCTTTGAAGCGCAGCTGATAGGGCGCGTCAGGCCCTGGAATACTGTGGGTGGCACCGGCCGACACAAGATTGTCGGCCTCGAAGTCGTTCGGGAACAGCACGGTCGCCTTGCCCTGCGCATCGACGCTGATGATCGTCAAAAAGCAATCGGTGTCAGGTTCGGCTTTGACTGTCAGGAGATCGCCCGCCGCCGGAAGCGGCTTGTCAATCCACACGCTCAGGCCAATTTCCGTTTTGGTGTCTCTGAGAAACCCGCCCGGCGCGGCAGCCGCCGGCGGTACAGCGGCACCCAGCATCAAGGTCGATAGCTTATCGAGTTCGGATCTCGGCAAGGCGCCTTGCTGCAACCGGCGCGCCAATGCCGCAGCGCTTCCGGGGGCGGAAATCAGAGCCGATACGAACGTATCACGATCAAGGCCCGCCTCGGCCGCGGCCACCTTGAGATCGATGTCACCGCGATAGCGGCGCGCCAGCCCTGAAATGATCTCCTGGCTTTCGATCATCAAGGCCGGATCGACGCCAGCGGCCGTCAGCGCTTGACGGTACCGGTCGTTATCGCCGCTTGCGAGCAGTACCGTTTCGCTGTCGCTCGACGTCAGCGCCAGCGCCGCGTCGCGGACGTCCGCTGGCAACGTTGACGCGGCACTCGCGGTATAGGCACGCAGTTCATCCTTCGGCGCCACCACGCCACTGTTGTGGCACGCCATACAGTTTGCGCCGGACTTGGTTGCGGGATCGAGGGCCGCGCCGTCGCTGCCGTCAAACGGTTTTTCAATGCCGGGCAGTACGCGATCGATGCGGTTGCCTGCGGCGTCGAACAGCGCGAATGCCAGGAAGCCGTTTGGCAATGCGAAGAATGTACGCATGGAATCTGGTTTGAAAGGCGTCTTCATCACGTTCGAGGGCCGTGGCCCGAGCGGCCGTTCGAACAGATCTTGATCGCCGGTGCTGGTTGCAAAATCGTAGACCATCCAAAAACCGCCACGGCCGCCAGGATGGCGCTCGACCAGACGGTTGCCGCGCGTGATTTCGCTGGTTCTCACAACGGCGCGGCGTGCGCCGGCCGATTTTATGTTCTGATCGATGTCGACGCCGTTCATTTTTGCCAGTTCGGACAGCTTTTGCGGCAGACCGAGCAGCGCATAGTAGAGCGGCGGTTCACTGGCAGCCGAGGCCAGCCAATCGCCATTGAGCAGCGGGATCGCAGCCCCTGCCGATTTCTTGACGTCGTCGGCGATTGGACGCAGCAACGACTTGGGATAGGCCCTCTGGATCAATTCCCAGTGGCCAGCCAGCCAGCCGAAATCGGAGAGTTTGACCGCAAGAACAGCGCCCGCGGCATCGAGCGGCGTTATTTTGGCTGGCTCGGGTGCCCACGACAAACCGTTGAGCAATTTGATCAAGGCTTGGCGATAGCTGCTCATTTCTGCGGCTGTCGCGCAGGCATTGTAGAGATGCGCCAGCGAGATGAAGCGGAAGTCCTTGGCGCCTTCGCGCTCAATCTTCAAGGCATCGCGCACCAGCGCTTCGACATCGGACGGGCGCACCGGTGTGCGCTCCCTGCACCCGGTGGTCTCGGGTTCCAGGTCCTTGATCCAATCGCGCACGCTTTCGATATCGTCGGGCGCCGGTTCGTTGCCGTCAGGCTGGCCTGTGAAGACCTCAAGCGGGGCATGGCGCGTCACCAGGATATCGTAAATGCGCGACGCATCTGGAATACCGGCCCTGACGGTCTGCGGGTGACGTGGCAGCTCATCGAGCGCTAAGATATTGGCGAGGTCGCCAGAGGCCAGTGGAAGCTGTGTTTTTCCGGCCTGATGACAGCGCGCGCAATGCGCTTCAAAAACCGTGTACGTTTTGGCGCCACGCGGGTCGTCCGGGCGTGACGGAATTTTGACATCTTGAGGTCCGGATTTCGAAACCACCAGCGCTGGATTAACGGGACCTGTAGCGGCCTGCGCTGGCTCGGCGGCAGGTGCTGGCGGCGGCACGGGTGTTTGGGCTTGGGCCAAGGCCGGATAAGCCATCGACGCCGATAGCCACACGGACGCTGCAGCGGCGCGCCAGCCCCACGCCATCCACCTCGCCTCTTGACGCATTCCAGAAAACTCCAGCGGCCCGTCCGCAGCCCGAGGGCCGTCGATTTCGGCGCACAATACCGTTGCGGTGACCGAACGCCTAGGGCCAACATGCAACAGGTACTTTCGCAGGATTAACAACGACAAGGCCGCAATCCGGCCACAGCTGTGCTCACTGGGCCGAGGCGATCAGGGCGCGATGGGTTGCTTCGTTGAAATAGCCATGAGCTGCACCGCGATAGAAGCCCTGGGCCGCCAGGCGGCGCTGAACTTCGCGCCGGGTGGCCAAGCTCCAAGCGCGAGCGTTGACCTCGATCGTTCGGCCATCCGTGTGAGCGGCTTTCAACGCCTGCAGCAAGTGGCCGGCCGCGCGCGGCGCACTGCGTGCAACGCCGCGACCTTCATCGTACAAAAAGGCCAGTTCCTGCAGCGCGCCTGCATGACCCTTGCGGGCGGCACTCTCCAGCAGTTTCACCGCGTTGGCGAGATCGCGCTTGCCGCCATCGCCGCGTAAATCCATGAGCGCAAGATTGAACATCGCGCGCGGGTGGCCTTTGGCTGCCGCCTGCTCGTACAGCTGACGCGCCTTACTGGCATCGCGCACGACACCTTTGCCTTGCGCATAGAGATACCCAAGGCTCGTTTGGCCGGATGGATCTCCGGCATCGGCCGCTAACTGATAGAGCCGCAAGGCCGAGGCCAAATTCGACGCGGTTCCCTCGCCAAATTCCTGCATCGTGCCGAGCGCTGCCATCGCGGCGGCATGATCCTTGTCAGCGGCCAAACCATACCAGTGGGCCGCAGTTTCGAGATCCTTCGCAACACCACGGCCCTTGTCGTAGGCGCGTGCTAAACTGAACATAGCGGCAGGCAAGCCTTCGGCCGCGGCCTCCGCGTAAAGTTTTGCGGCCGACTGAAGATCCGTTGCCGACGCGGACCGCGCATCGAGTTGCACGGCTTTTTCATAGGCCGTGACGGCCGCTGCCGTCCCCGCGTCGCGATCAATCGCGCCCGTCATCATCCAGTTCCACGGCGTCTGTGCGCGCATTGCAGCAAGATTGGCGAGCCGCACGGCCGCGAGTTCTACGAACAAACCCTCAGGAAAGCGCGCCACATGCGCCTTGAACAGCTCCGGGTCGTGCGACGCCTTGATGGCTTCCCAGGCCTCTATTTCGGCCAGACGCAGATCGGCTGGCGCATCGCCCGTGCCGCGCCTCTCGCTGGTCTCTGGTTCAACAGTCTTGGGCTTGAAATAGAATTCGCTCGTCAGTGAGGAATGTTCCCATGGCGTTTGCGTATTGCCGGTGACATCCAAGACCTGACGCCGTGCTGCGCGAAACACCTGTTCCAGCGTCACCCCCGCCGATGGAATATTTGCGGCGAGCGCGGCGGTATAGGGGCTATCCAAGCCAGCACCGTCTTGTGCAACTTGCCCCGGAGCCGTCGCGTATCCGATGATTGTGCCTGACGGCGCGACAACCGGCGCCAAGCCGTCGGGCGCAGCGGTGCCGCCGGCCTCAAACGGATTGTCGCGGCAGGCATCAAGGATCACGATGTTGAGGCGGGCCTGCGTGCGCTGCATCGTCTTGAAGACAGATTGCAGCGCGATGGCTTTGGACGCGACATCGCCGGCCTTTGAAATGTCGGCACCGATCGGGATCAGGTAGTTGTCACCGGCGGCTTGCACCCCGTGACCGGCGTAGTAAAACAGCGCAACTGTGTCAGGGGCCTGCAAGCGTCGGCCGAACTCAGTGATCGCCAAACGCATGTCTGCCGCCGAGGCATCCATCAGCGTCATGACTTCAAATCCGACGCCAGCCAGCGTCCGCGCCATCAGAGCTGCATCGTTGCGCGGATTTTTGAGCCGCTGAGCCGCGTAATTGCTATTGCCGATCACGAGCGCCACGCGTGTTTCAGCCTGCGCGGCCCCTGCAATCACGAACCAGGCAACAGCCGCCAACGCGCACACGGTGACGGCATCGGCTGGCACGCGGCCGCGATCACACCCGTGCGCTTTGGCAAATCTGGCCAAGGTTTCAATGATCACCCGTTCTCCCCTCGTAGGCCTGCCCGGCGCCGGATTTTGGCCGACCGGCCGTCCGCCGGGACCATAGAGCGCCCCGCTGCCCATTCCAGCCCCAACAGCCGCGTGATCCACGGCTTCCTGCGGCTACCATCGGGCCGCGCACTAACCCAATCCGCCATTTGTTGTTTCCGCATCACGGCCATCGCGCGTAAAACGGCGCTGATCCCGACTTAGTCCGCATGCGAGCGCAACCAAACCTATGGCCACCGGCGGTGAACTCCTGATCCAGTCCCTGGCAGCCAAGGGCGTCACGCACGTGTTTACCGTGCCAGGCGAGAGTTTCATCGCTGCACTCGACGCCATGCACGCCCATGAAAGCGTCCGCCCGATCACATGCCGTCACGAGTCGGGTGCTGCAATGATGGCGGAAGCAACCGGCAAACTGACGGGGCGGGCGGGCGTCGCCCTGGTCACGCGCGGGCCGGGCGCGGCCAATGCGCTGGCCGGCGTTTACATCGCCCAGCAGGACGCCACGCCGATGCTGCTGCTCGTCGGCCTGCCGCCGCGCGCCGTGCAGGAGCGCCCGGCCTTCCAAGCGATCGACTTGAGCGCTGTGTTTGGAAGCCTCGCCAAGTGGTGTGCCGTTGTGCCGTCAGCCGACCGGCTTGCGGAATTCATCGCGCGCGCCGTCTTGGTCGCACAATCGGGGCGGGCGGGCCCCGTGGTCATCGGCTTGCCCGAAGATGTCCTCGATGACGTGTCAGCCGACAGCCCGGCTGTGCGTTCCGCCGCGCCCTCGCCCGTCCCGCCATCAGCCGCAATGCTCGACGCCATTCGCACAGCGCTGGCATACGCTGAGCGACCACTGGTTATTGCTGGGGGATCAGAATGGAGCGCTGAGGCAAGCCGTGATCTCGCCCAGTTCGCTGAACGCTTCGATCTGCCCGTCGTCGCGGCCTTCCGGCGGCAAGATCACATCGACAACCGCCATCACTGTTATGCGGGCCATGCCGGATTGGCGATGGATACGTCGCTGGCTGCCGGGCTACGCGCCAGCGATTGCGTGATTGCCATTGGAACGCGCCTTGGCGACATCACGACCCAGGGCTTCACGTTACTCAAGGCGCCGTCACAAAAACTCTTTCATATTGCACCAGATGCGGGCGCCGCCGGCAGTCCTTACCCGGCCGCTGTTGCGGTGCCGGCCTCGCCAATTGAAGCAATTCATGCGCTCGCCGCACTTGAGCTCCCCGGCAAAATTCCGCCGTGGGGCATCTGGCGGCGCGATTTGCGTGCCGCCTATGAAGCGTCACTTCGTGCGCGCATCACACCTGGCGCCGTGCGCATGGAAGAGGTCATCGCGGTTCTGTCCCAGGTGCTGCCGGAAACAGCGATCATCACCAATGGCGCTGGCAACTACGCAGCCTTCCTGCACCGCTACTTCGTCTATAAAACGTACCCGTCCCAACTGGCACCCGTTTCAGGCTCGATGGGCTATGGACTGCCCGCCGCCATCGCCGCCAAACTCGCTGCACCGCATCGGACGGTTGTGGCGCTTGCCGGCGACGGCTGCTTTCAAATGACAGGACAAGAACTGGCAACCGCCGTGCAGTTTGGTCTGCCGATCGTTGTCATCATTGCCAACAATGCAGCACTTGGCACCATCCGCATGCATCAGGAACGGCGCTATCCCGGTCGCGTTGTGGC
>JANMOL010000563.1:0-2225 GCA_031369245.1 Hyphomicrobium sp.
GTTTCCAACGCGAAAGTACGTACACCACCCGATCAGCACCGGATTGAGCTGCTTGACGACGTCGGCAAGGCTCGCCTGGCTCGCAATCGAGCGCACGGCCTCGCGGGTCTTCATGGCGATTGCCTTTACCGCTTTGGCGCGCGGCCAAAGGTAAAGCCGCTTCTTGCGAAGGCGGAAGCTGAAACCCAGAAAATCGAAGCCGTCATGCGCCGTCGTCAGACGGCTCTTGTCGGCATTCATCTGGACCGAGAGGCTGTCAAGCTGGCCTTTCAGCCGGCAGCAATTCTCAATGTGACTCGCAGGGTTGAAATGGGGGTGCGGTGGTTTGACTCATCGCGGCGCGGCGCGGATTTTGATTCAATCGTCCCATGGTGCTCGAATCGCTCATCAATGACTTCAAACGCCTGTGCGCGGCCTTTCCCGATCGGCGGAAGGGCAAGAACACCATTTATGAGATGGACGACGTCGGCATGGCCGCGTTTGCGACCTTCTTCATGCAAAGCCCATCGTTCCTGGCGCAACAGGAAGCGTTGGCGCGCGGACGCGGGATCTCGAACTGCCAATCGCTGTTCCAGATGGCGCGGATTCCGACCGACAATTGCATCCGCGCGCTGCTCGACCCAACGCCTCCTGAGACGCTCTACCCGATGTTCGGCCGGATATTGGCAGCACTTGTGGCCGGGGGTGGGCTGAGCCCCTTCCAGCGGCTTGGGCAGGCCCATGTCCTGATCGCGCTGGATGGCACTGAGTATTTCTGCTCGCAGAAGCTTTCGTGTCCCAGCTGCTCATCTCGCACCCGCGCCAATGGCAAGACCGAGCATTTCCACCAGATGGTTTCAGCCGCCTTGGTGGCACCCGGCCATGCCCGGGCGCTGCCGCTCGAGCCGGAATTCATCACTCCCCAGGACGGCGCCGACAAGCAGGACTGCGAGGCCCGCGCCACGGCCCGCTGGCTCGCCGCCCACGGGCCGCAATACGCGCATTTGAAGCCCATTTATACCGGCGATGATCTTTCCTCGCGGCAGCCGACCTGCGAAACCGTGCGCGCGATTGGCGCACACTTCCTGTTCGTGGCCAAACCGTCCTCGCACAAGACGCTGTATGAATGGCTGGACGGCGCCGATGTGCCCTCATGCGAGCAGAGGGTCAAGCAGGGCGCGCGTTTCGTGACGCACCGCTACCGCTGGCTTGAAGCCGTGCCGCTGCGTGGCGGCGCTGATGCCATGATGGTCAACTGGCTGGAAATCGAGATCGTCGATGCTGCGGGCAAGGTCACCTACCGCAACAGCTTCGTCACCGATCTGCCCGTCAACGCGGGCAACGTCGCGGAACTGGCCGCCTGCGGACGGGCGCGCTGGAAGATCGAGAACGAGACCTTCAACACGCTGAAGACCAAGGGTTACAATCTCGAACACAACTTCGGCCATGGCAAAGAGCATCTCTCGGCGCTGCTGGCCACCATGAACCTGATCGCCTTCGCCATGCACACGGTCGCCGACCTCGTCGATGCCGCCTGGCAGGCGGCGCGCGCGGCGGTCGGCACCCGCAAGCGCTTCTTCGAGGAGCTGCGATCCATCACCACCTATCTGGTGTTCCCGAATTGGGCCGTGCTGATCGAGACCCTGACCAAAGGCAAGCCGCCGCCCACTGTCCTCAGCGGCTGACCCAGGCCCGGTCAGCCGCAAAATTCCTTCGCCGAAAATGTATTTTCACTCGATCTCATCGCCAAAATAGTCACATTGAGAATTGCTGACCCTTGTCCCACAAAGCGACCTTTACAACGGCATCTGCGAGAGCCGGAACAGACGATGCGACAGTCAGGGCCAATGCGGCCAGACATGACCCAACAAGATTATTCCTTGACATGATTTTTTCCTTTTGTTGCACAACCATGCGGACAAACATGGCGCCGGCACAGGCCACCGTCATTGATGCAAGTCAATTGAGCGCTGCCGGGCTGGCTGCGGTCAAAACTGCCCGCGCCTCCTTGTCCCAGAGTTCAAGCTTCGCAAAAGGATTTCGCGAGTTGCGGCACTTTTCATCACATGGCCTCTTGTGGCGACACTCAGCCTCATCCGGCGAAACAGCCGAGTGCTGCATGTCCGCTCCGGATTGCGGACCCTGGCGAAATTCAGGGGTTATGCACGTCGTTGTGTCCGTTGAGGACCAACAGCGGACCTGTTCCCCTCACCACCAAAATGCCAAATCTGCAAAACTTGCATCAT
>JANMOL010000214.1:0-1752 GCA_031369245.1 Hyphomicrobium sp.
CTTCGACAACGTCAAAGCGGCGATGGACATCGCCGCCGATGGCGACGGCCTGTCGCTTTCGAAACGGCGCATCACGCTCTCGACCTCGGGCATCGTGCCGGAAATTCCGCGATGGGGCGAAGAAGCCAACACCATGCTGGCGATCTCGCTGCACGCCACCAACGACACGCTGCGCGATGAGCTTGTGCCGATTAACAAGAAGTACCCGATCAAGAACCTGCTCGAGGCCTGCCGCAATTATCCCGGGCTCTCGAACGCTAAGCGCATCACCTTCGAATACGTCATGCTGAAGGGCGTCAATGACAGCCTCGCTGAGGCCCGAGCCCTGGTCCGCCTGCTGGCCGGCATCCCGGCCAAAATAAATCTCATCCCGTTCAACCCGTGGCCCAACTCACAATATGAGTGCTCGGACTGGGAAACGATCGAACGCTTCGCCGACGTCGTCAATCGCGCTGGCTATGCCAGCCCGGTGCGCACCCCGCGCGGACGCGATATCTTTGCGGCCTGCGGGCAATTGAAGTCCGAGAGCGTCAAAGTCCGGGCCAGCGCGGTCTGACAACAATCCGCCATGAACGGCAAACCAGCCAGCCTGAGCCTTGGCCAAGGGACTCGGCCAAGGACTCAGCCAGCGACCCAACCAGCGGCTCGGTCAAAGACACGAATGTTCATTGAGCTGGACGGCATAGCCCCTATAACCTCATGCAACGCGTGAATGGGCGAGGCTCGTAGTATGATCAGAATGTTGCTTCGCATCATGGCCGGCATTGTGCTGGCCTGCCTGGCCGCCGGGCTGGTGCTGGTGCTGTTTGTGATCACCCCGGCGCAACTCGCAGCAAGCCCCGGCAGCGCAGCCCTCGAGCGCGTTGGCCAGGCGCTTGTCTTGGCCCTGCTGGCGGCCACCCACGCGACCATTTTTGCCGGCGCCTTTGCGCTCATTGCCGCGGCAATCGGCGAATGGTTCTCGATCCGCGCGCTGCCGTACTATTTGCTGACGGGTTCGGCGATCGCGCTGCTGGGATTTCTTGCGCAATTTTCCAGCGAAGTCGGCGGTCAGCCGACGATCTTCAACAACTACGCCCTGCAAGCCTACCTGACCGCTGGGTTTTTCGGTGGCCTCGGCTATTGGCTGCTGGCCGGTCAACACGCGGGCAGCGGCCCCATGTTCGACGGCGCGACGCAAACGGCTGGCGGGCCGGGATCTAAAAAGCTGACCGACCGGCCGCGTCTTATTGTCGAGAAAAGTTCGCCTTTACCGAAGGCGACGGCCGACATCAAAAAGCCAGCCGCCGGCGGCTCGCCAGAGGTCACAAAGGCGAACGCGCCTGCGCCGCCCGCGACCTCGGTGCCAGCCACCGGACATGCCGCCGGGCAAGCCCGCGAACCGGGCAAAGATCCAGCCAGGAAAGTCTAATCGGCTCGGCTGGCCAATCAGCCCTCCGTTTCGCATTGGTGCATCGCAACATTCATGCTAGCATTTTCCTTTTGGGAATTTGCTCATGCTGGATTTTGCTATCCAGATGCGTTTTTTTAAAAGCGCGTCCGACGCTTATTTCGAGGGCGTCAGTACGGCCATGGCAGCAGCCACCGTCTGGCAGGACGAGGCGCTCGCCCACGCCGGATACGCCGAAGCCAAACCGGCTCCGGTGCCATTCAATCCATTCGACCCGATGAGCTGGTGGCAACCACCGGCAGCGCCAAAGCCATCATTCTTCGGCATGGCCAGCGCGCCGTTCGGCACCAGCGCCGCGCCAT
>JANMOL010000234.1:0-5902 GCA_031369245.1 Hyphomicrobium sp.
CTACTCGGGCTGGTCGCCGGGCCAGCTCGAACACGAAATTCAATCGAACGGCTGGCTCAATTGCCCGGCCGATCTCGATCTCATTTTTGATGACGATCTCGAAACCAAGTATGCCCGCGCCATGGGCAAACTCGGCATCGACCTGTCGCATCTCGTCAGCGACGCCGGTCACGCGTAGTGGCGCGTTCTAGAAAATCAGTATTGCATTAGCTCGCGCCGGCTTTGACCGCTGCCGCGATCGGCGGCGGCGAGCCTGTGCCGGTGGCGCCATCGGCTGGAACGGGCGGAGCGGCGGCGGGTGTTGCAACGGCTCCGGCACCGCCACCGGCCAGCCGCGCAAGACTGGCCGCAACGCCCGGCGGCAAGTTCGAAAAATCGGCTGCGAGCGACATGGGATTGAGATTAGGCAACGGCGGCATCGGCGGCACTGCAAAGGCCCTGGCGCCATTCGAGCCATCGTTGCGGAAGGCTGCTGGAAGGGGCAGCGGCGGAACCTGATGCGGCGGTCTGGGCGGCGCTGTTACCGGCGCGCGCGGCGCCGTGAGGGGCGGCGCGTTGGCGCGCTGCAACAGCGCATCGGCGAGCGGCCGCAGCATCGCATTTGATGGCACTGGCGGCGGTGGCACGGGCAAAGGCTGCATGGCTGCTTGACCGTGCGGCGCAGCGGCGGCTGGCGGCCTCATTCCAAAGCTGGGCGGCGGCATCGGCTGAGGCGGCATCGATTTCGACGCGGCATGGGCCAGCGGGCTGGATGATTGCGGCATCGGCATTACCGCCGCTGGGATCACGAAGGGCATCGGCTTGTCCGCTGGCGATGGCGGCGGCAGGCCGATTGTGCTTTTGAACTTCGCTTGTGGTGGAGCGGCGGGCGTTTTATGGCGCTGGCGAACAACTGTGCGGGCCGGCAAAGCGGCCGGCTTGCCGAGGCCATTAGCCGATGCGGGCGCCATTGCAGGACCCTGAGCCGGTGACGCGAGGGTGTCGGGCGCGCCAGACTGCGACGTAGCGGCGATCGCCAAGTCTTGCGCCTCATCCTTGCGGTTCTTGGTTTTTGGCCGGAAGAAACCGCGCGGCTGCATCTTGCGCTCCGAGCGGCGCACCATCTTCAAAAGCTGCAGCACATCGCGTTCGGGGATCGGCTCGCCGAAGTGATAGCCCTGGGCGTATTCGCAGCCGATCGAGCGCAGGAAGGTCGCTTCCTCGGCATGCTCGACGCCTTCAGCCACGACCTTTTTTGACAACTCGTGAGTGAGGGCGACGATCGACCTCATGATGGCAGCGCCCGATGCCGAGTTGCTGGCGCGCACGAGTTCGCGATCAATCTTGATCGTGTCGAATGGGAAGCGCTGCAAATAGGCCAGCGAAGAATAACCCGTGCCGAAATCATCGAGCGCCAGCTCAGCACCGGAGCCACGCAAAATCTCGAGCACTTCGATGGCCTGCTCGGGATTTTCCATCACCAGTGTTTCGGTGATCTCGAGCCGGAGCGCGCCGCGCGGCACGATGTTGCGGCCGAGAATGTGGCGGATCTCCTGGACCGACTCGGGCTTGAACAATTGGCGGCTTGAGACATTGACGCTGACGAACAACGGCCGCTCGATGCGCGGCAGTTCGGTCTGCCACTTGGCGGCGTCTTTGGCCGCGCGCAATAGCACATGCGAGCCCAGCTTGATGATCAGATCGGATTCTTCGGCGACGGGTATGAACGAGACCGGGTTCAACAGACCGAGCCGCGGGTGCTCCCAGCGCACAAGCGCTTCAAAGCCGGCGAGTTCGCGCGTCGGCAGATAGACGATGGGCTGATAGAGAACTTTAAGCTGGCCCTTATCGAGCGCCTTGCGCAAATCGCTCTCGATTTGGATGCGATCATCGCGATCTCGGCGCATCGCCGGTTCGAACACCTCAATCCGGTCAGCGCCACCGCGTTTGGCACGGTACATCGCCAGCTCGGCTTCCTTCAGCAGGTCGTCGTCACCCAGCTTCGGGTCGTCCCAGATCGAAATGCCGATTGAGCCGGTCAAAACGATTTCCTGGCTGGCGAGCGGAATGGGGGCGCGCAGCGAACGCCGCACACGCTCGGCCAGTGCTGCCAGATTGCGGGCATCTTGCTCGCTGAGGAACAGCATCGCGAACTGATCGCCGCCGACGCGCGCAACGGTGTCGTGCGGCCCGAGATGGCGCTGCAGGCGGCGCGCGATCGTCAGCAGCAGGCTATCGCCGCGCACCAGGCCGAATGACGAATTCACACTCTTGAATTTGTCGAGGTCGATAAAAATCACCGATGGCCGTATGCCGTTGTCGGTCTTGGCGCGGGCAACCGCGGTCTTCAGGCGGTCGAGAAATAGCTCACGATTGGGCAAGCCCGTCAGGCTGCAATGCACGGCATCGTGCAGCAGCCGTTCGTGCGCGCGCTTGGCATCTGAAATATCGCGCACCAGCCCGACGCAGCGCAGCGTGCGGCCATCGGCGTTCGGCACGCTGGCCGCTTCGAGTTCAAACCAGCGCCAGCTGTTGTCGGCGTGACGCATGCGGAAATCCGTGCGGATTTTAACGCCGGCGCGCTCCTGTGCTGAAACCAGCATGACCCTGAAGCGCTCGCGATCAGTCGGATGGACGTGTTTCAAGAAGTCGTCGACTTTGGACGACAGCTCGCCCGGCATCAGCGCGAGAGCGATTTCGATTTCTGGACCAACCTTGATGTCGTCGCGGCGGATATTCCATTCCCAGACCGTTGATCCAGAGCCGGCCAGCGCGAGCGAGCGGGCCTGTAATTCGTTGGGTGCGCCGGCATAGACCGGATCAAGCGAGCGGAATGCGAACTGGGTGACCGTGAAGCCCATCAAAATCACGACGAGAACCAATCCGGCGACCAGGCTTGCGACCACGACATCGCCCGACAGCCGCCCGCTGAGCGTCATGCCAGCAGCAAAAATCCAAACCAGGAATAACACCCAGGTCGGCACCAGAGATAACGCGCGGTCTTGGCCACGGGCGGCCAGGAAGACCGTGAAAATCGCGCCGATCGCCCCAATCCCCAAAAACGACAGACGCGCAAACGTGGCTGCCAGCCGCGGATCGATGACCGCGACGGCGACCAGCGAGAGCTGCGCCACCATCCACACGCCAATCAACATGCGCACCAGCCCGTGCCACAGGCCGAGCCGCAGGAACGTCGAGAGGAAAATCACAAAGCTCGCGGCAATCGCTGCTTCGCCTGCGGCGCGATAGAGCGCGTTGTCCTCAGGCCGCAGATTGAACAGCTTATGGAATAATCCAAAGTCGACGCAGAGGTAGGCCAGCACGCTCCATGAGACGAGGGCTGCAGCCGGGAAAATGATTTTGTGGTTGGCGGCAAACACAGCGGTCAAGAAGATTGCGAGCAGGCCGGTTAAACCCAGCATCGCACCGTTGAACAGCTGACGGTCACGCGTTTTGATTTCGTAGTCGATCGGCTTCCACAGGTAGAGCCGGGCAAAGCGCTCGGTTGATAGCTCGGCGACGTAGGTGATGGTCTGGCCGGGCTCAAGCGTGATGCGGAATACATCGGCCTTGTCGCTCCTGATGCGTTCTGGCACAAAGCCAATCGACGGCGTGACCGCATCGATGCGGCGGGCGTCGAGATCGGGCCAGATGGTGCCGGAGCCGGTGACGGTATAGCGATCAGCCGTCAGCCAGCGCTCCAGCGGTTTGTCGGTTTTGTTCGAGAGCGCGAACACCATCCAATTCGGATTGGCACCCGGCGTCGATGATCGCACGGTCATGCGGCCCGACACGCCGTCGGAGCCGGCCGCGGTTTCAACCTGCAGGCTATCGCCGCGGCCCTCGTAAGCATCGCCGAGTGTGGTGATTTCAATGCGCTCTTGATCGGGTTGCACGACGATGGGGGCCATTGCCGCCGCCCCCTGCGCGCCAACCAGCAATGTGAGACTTGCAAGCAGGGTGCTGATTGCCATGCGCATCACGCGGGGCAATGAGCGCAGCCGGCTGGCCGATGACGGCGCGTGTGTTGTCATCATCGCCATCCTGAGCCAGGCTGACGATCAGCAGAGATGGCCGCGCCAGGACCTGGTGCGACGCGTGCGAACAAGACGTGGTCTTCCCAGCGGCCATTGATCTTGAGGTAGGCGTTCGCAAGCCCTTCGCGCTCAAAGCCAGCGCGCTCGAGCACGCGCATCGAGGCGGCATTGCCCGGCATCGAGGCGGCTTCAATCCGGTGAAAGCGCAGGGTGCTGAACGCATAGGGCAGCAGGGTCGTGACCGCATCGAGCATATAGCCCCGGCGGGCGTGCGGTGCGCCGATCCAGTATCCAAGCGAAGCCGCCTGAGCGGAGCCGCGCCGGACATGCGACAGCGTGATACCGCCGAGCAGCCTATCGGAGGCGCGTTCGGTGATAAAAAACGAATAGGCGAGGTCGTCTCGGACATCCTTGGCGTAGGCGCGCAAACGGCGGCGGTACATCGAGCGCGACAAATCATTGGCCGCCCAAAGCGGTTCCCACGGCGTCAGATGCGACCGGCTCAGCGCGCGCAGTTCCGCCCAGGCGGCGTAGTCGCTCATCGATGGCGGGCGCAGCACGACGTTCCGCCCGGGGACGGCGTCGAGGTAGTCTTCAGGCACTGCAGCACGCAGGAATGCCATGGCTTCAGCCTCAAAACCCCGCGCCAACGAGCGGCGGAGCTGCCAGCGCGAAATTGGCGCCAACGCGGTCCGCTTGGCGGCGCGCTTGGCGGCCGGTGCCAGCGATCGCAACCGTGACGGGCGAGGCGCGCAACCGGTCAGCAAAGGTCCTCATATGATCAATCGTGACGTCGGTAACGCGTTGCACGAGTTCGGCGGGTGCGATCAAACGGCCGTGGCCCATCAAATGCCGCGCCATCTGTTCGGCGCGCACTGAGGAACTTTCAAGGCCCATCAACAGGCCTGCCTTGAGTTGCGCTTTGGAGCGCTGCAATTCCGCAGCACTGGGCCCGCCGTCTGCGAGGCTGGCAAGTTCAGCCGCGACGATTTCTGAGAGCTCTTCGACCATGTTTGATCCCGTCGCTGCATGCACGGCCAGCATCCCAGCATCCCTCAGTCCCCACACCGTCGAGTAGATCGAATAGCAGAGCCCGCGCTTTTCTCTGATCTCTTGAAAGAGGCGGGACGACATGCCACCGCCGAAGAGGCCGGAAAATACCTGCGCTGCGTAATACGACTCGTCGAGGTAGGATGGTGACGGGAACCCGATAAGCACATGACTTTGCTCGAAGGTTTTTGCCGTCGCCGCAATGCCGCCAGCGTATCGTGCCGGAACATCGAGCCCCACCTTGGCCGGAGTGAGCCGCCCGAATAGGGCCTCAACGTGGCGGACCAAATTTTGGTGGTTGATGGCGCCTGCCGCCGAAACGACGATCGAGCCCGGCCGGTAGCGCTCCGCCAAAAAAGCCCTGAGATCAGCGGCCTGAATGGCAGCGACGCTGGCGGTTGTGCCGAGGATCGGGCGCCCGACCGCCTGGTTGGGGAAAGCCGTCATGTGCATCAGGTCGAAAACCAGGTCATCGGGGCTGTCCTGGGCCGCCGCGATCTCCTGCTGGATGACTTCGCGCTCTTTTTCGAGATCATCGGCGCGGAAGGACGAGTCGAGCAGAATATCGGCCAATAGGGTCAGCGCCAGACCTTCGTCGCCCTTCAAGACGCGGGCGTAGTAAGCCGTCATATCGAGACCGGTTGCGGCGTTGAGATCGCCGCCGGCTTCCTCGATCTCTTCGGCGATGCGTTGGGCGGACCGCGAGGCGGTGCCCTAGAATGCCATATGCTCAAGAAGATGGGAAAGCCCGTGCTGATCAGCGCCCTCGTGGCGGGCACCGGCCGCAATCCAAACCCCGAGCGAGACCGTCTCGAGGTGCGCCATCTCATCGGAGA
>JANMOL010000243.1:0-11632 GCA_031369245.1 Hyphomicrobium sp.
CGACGTGATCTGGCGCGAAAACCAAGCCGGCTGCAAAGGCGTGTGCGATCGCGTCACGTCGGAAGTCCTGACGGGTCTAAAGCACCCAACATTTTACGCCCGGTCCGAAAACTTTGATGAAATTCTTATCGACGGACTTGAGGAGCGCATCGCAAAGCTCGAGCGTAATACCGTGATCGTGATGCACATGATGGGCAGCCACGGCCCAGCGTATTGGAAGCGCTATCCCGAACGCTTCGAAGTCTTCAAACCTGTATGCCAGGAAAGCCAATTCAGCCGCTGCACGCGCGACGAAATCATCAACGCCTACGACAACACAATTTTGTACACGGACTATGTGCTTGCACGGCTCGCCGGAATTCTCAGCTCTGCAACGAGCCATAACGTTGATGGCGGCATGATCTTCATGTCGGATCATGGTGAGAGTCTCGGCGAGAATAATCTCTACCTGCATGGCATGCCGTACGCGATCGCGCCGGATGCGCAAATTCATGTCCCGATGGCCGTATGGCTGTCGCCAGATTTCGAGATAAGTTTTGCGATTGATCGCGGCTGTCTGGCGGCCCGCGCGGCGGCCAAGGCCGGGCACGACAATCTGTTTCACTCGGTGCTCGGGCTGCTGGATGTGGACACGAAAGTTTACGATCCGGTGCTCGATCTTTTTGCACCCTGCCGAAACAAGCCGGCGCTATAAAGCAGATTATAATCGTTCCCAATCAATAGGTTGTGGCGCGCCGCATTTTTTTTTCAAAAACTCATCCTCGCCCCTCCGGACTCGGGCACAATGACCAGTGTGGAGGCAGCCTTTTGGTTGCAAGGATGAACGATGCGAGCGGTTAACTTTGTTTTTGCAATGCTGGCATGGCTGCTGATTGGCGGCCTGGCTGTCGCACGCGCGGAGCCGCCCGGCCCTTTGCTTCTTGGTCCAGTATCGCCCGATGCCGATTTTACAGCCCATCAAATCACGCACATGCTGCATACCGCCCGCGCTGGCGAGCGGCCCGACTTATCAAGTCGCGACCTGACCTACCTTGATTTGTCTGATCTGGATTTTAAAGGCGCGATCCTGACGCGCTCTGATTTCTACGGCACCGATTTCACCGGTGCCAATCTCTCGGGCGCCGATTTGTCGATGACGAGGCTCGATCGTGCAGTGCTGATCCGCGCCAATCTGTCAGGCGCAAACCTGACCAGCGCCACGATCCTGCGGCCGACTGTCTATACGGATATGACCAACAACCTTGCGGACGCGCCGCGTTTCGCTGGCGCTAATATGACCCGGGTCCATGTGCAGGCCGATTTGTCCGGAGCTGATTTCCGAGGCGCTGATTTGACGAACGCCGATTTCAGTCCGCTCGAAGGCCGCCCGGGCCAGGGTACGTTGACGACACTGCCGAAGAACGTTTTGAAGAGCTGCGATTTCTCCGGCGCGCGGCTTCGAGACGCCGACATGTCACGCGCAGTGCTGTGGTTTTCCAAGTTCACCGGCGCAGATGCCACAGGTGCCAAGTTTAATGGCGCGGATCTGTCGAAAGCCGACTTTGCCGGCTCGGACGTGACGGGGGCTGATTTCACCGGTGCAGATCTCGACGGCACTAATTTCGTCGGTGCCAAGGGCATTGACACCGCCAAGGGCTTGGACGCCGCGGTCAATCTCGACAAAGCGCTGCGATAACACGGGTGCTGCGGTAGCACGGGCACCGCGGTAGCATGCGCTAGGGGCTGACGACCTTTCGATAGAGGTGCCATGTGGCGTGTCCCAGGACAGGCAGCACGACGGCCAGACCGAGGAACAGCGGGAGCGATCCAAGAACCAGCGCGGCGGCAACGATCAGCCCCCAGACAGCCATCGTGAACGGGCTTGCCAGGACCGCGCGAATAGACGCTCTGACGGCGGTCGCAGCGCTGACCTGCTGATCAAGCAACATCGGAAAAGAGATCACGCTGATGACAAGGGTGACGCCGGCAAACAGCAGGCCGACCACGTTGCCTGAAATAATGAGATTGCGACCGGCATCTGTTGAGAAAATTTGCTCAGCGAAGCTGGCAACACTGGCTGGTGCGGCACTACCGAACTGCTGCACATAGAGTGCCTGAGCTGTGACCATCCAGGTGAAGAAGATCGCAACCAAGACCAGTCCGAGCGTGATGATGGCATGAATGGATGGTGACTTAAGGACGTCGAGGGCATGCGACGCAGAGGTATCGAGGCCTCGCTCACGGCGGCGGCTGAGTTCGTAGAGGCCGAGCGCTGCAAGCGGACCGATGAGTGCGAACCCCGCGATCATCGGAAACACCAGCTGCAAGGTGTTCTGGCCGAAGGCCAAGCGAAACAGCACCAAGCCAATCAGCGGGTACATCACGGTCAGAAAAATCGCATGGCTCGGCATCGCTTTGAAGTCGTCGAGGCCCTTGGCCAAAGCATCCTTGAGGTCGTTGAGGCCGATGGCGTTGACGGCAGGTTCGCCGGGCCGCCAGATCGCTGACGCTGGCCAGCGCAGCTCGACACCCGGACGCGGATGACTGCTGTCGGTTGATGACGTTGTGATGGGATTGGCAGTCTGAATGCTGGCCATGACCAAATCTCCGGAACTATTTCCGAATGGCCGCGGCACAAAAGGAACCGCGATACACTCGTCGCCGTGTCCCCGCACTCACCGAATGCCTGCACGATGCGCCGGCAAGTCGTCCCATTCAAATCAGTTTGGCGTGATGAAATTGCGCGGACGGCTTGAATCCTGGGGGTTTGTGCGATGCGAGCTGTCCCGAAACGGCCCGCATCTGAGCCTGCTGGTAACGTTCACGTAAGACTTCGTTGGTACTCTCTTAACAAATCGGCTGAGGGAGAGTGCCATGTCGACGCAGACTTCATCATCAAAGTCGCATCTGATTATTTGGGCCGCCGCGGCCGTGCTCGGTGCGTTGGGTGCGGTTTCTGACGCAGGTGCGGTCAGCGCGAAGGTGAAATTCGCCTGCGCACGTGACTACTATGCGCACTGCAGCAAATTCTCGCCCAACAGCCCGGAAGTGCGAATCTGCATGGATGAGGTCGGCGACAAACTCTCAAAGCGCTGTGTTGATGCGCTCGTTGCAGAGGGTGAAGTCTCCGAAACCGAAGTCAACCGCCGCGCCGCCAGCCTTAGGGAAGACTGACAGGCTATTATGCTTGAAGCAAACGACGCCATGACCACCAGCGCGATCGCAAACACCATCGCGCGGCGTCTGGCCAGCACCAGCAATAGTAACGGCCAGCCCCCAAAAGCTGGCCCCTAGAAGTTGCAACCTGAGTTGGCATAGGCCGCAGGCCCCCGCAAGCGCGGCTGCCCGTCATAAGCAGCTGAAAACGTCTTTGCCGCTTGACCTTCAAGCCCGCGCGCCAGATATCTCGCCTACCAGCCGGCCGGGCGGCCGCTGCCGGATTTTGTTATGGCCAACGCGCACCCTAAAGGTCGCCGAGCTTGATCATTCCGGTGGAGGAAAGTCCGGGCTCCATGACGACACGGTGGCGGCTAACGGCCGCCGGGGGCAACCCCAGGGACAGTGCCACAGAAAACAAACCGCCTTTCAGTTCGCTGAGGGGTAAGGGTGAAACGGTGCGGTAAGAGCGCACCGCGCGGCTGGTAACAGCAGCGGCAGGGCAAACCCCACCGGGAGCAAGATCAAATAGGGGTGGCCTGACGTGCGGCGAAAGCCGTGATGTCGAGCCCGTCATCAGGCCAGCCACCCGGGTTGATTGCTTGAGGCGCTTGGCAACAGGCGTCCCAGATGAATGGCCGTCGCGGAGGGCAACCTCCAAACAGAACCCGGCTTACAGGCCGGCTGGTGTTTCTCTCGACGCATGACGTTCAAAAAACCCCGTCGCGGCGGCGACAAAAAACCCCGTCGCGGCGGCGACATGAAACCGGGTCGCGGCGGCGACAAAACAGCCCGTCGCGGCGGCGACAAAAAACCGGGTCGCGGCGGAGGTGTGAGTCTCATGTGCGATCCAGCGCCGCTTGGCCACAAAAAATGACGGACCATGCGAGATAGTCGGCTGTGGGCGTCTGTGCTCACTCGTAGGCGCGGCCAGTGAGTCAGAAGGAAACAGCACCATGGCCAACTCAAAAGCAAAGCCGATACCGGACGGCATGCACACGGTCACGCCGCACTTGGTTTGTGCCGGCGCGGCCGAGGCTATTGAATTCTACAAGCGTGCATTTGATGCCGTCGAGGTGATGCGGCTGCCGGCCGCTAACGGAAAACTGATACACGCCAGCATAAAAATCGGTGACTCGACCGTGATGCTCGTCGACGAAATGCCGGACTGGGGCGCGTTCGGGCCGAAATCCCTCAAGGGCTCGCCGGTGACGATGCATCTGTCGGTCGCGGACGCCGACGCGTCTGCGGCTCGCGCGATCACTGCCGGTGCAACGCTCATCATGCCCGTTGCGGACGCGTTCTGGGGCGATCGCTATGGCGTATTGGAAGATCCATTTGGGCACCGCTGGTCGGTTGCAACTCACGTGCGCGACATGACGCGGGAAGAAATTCTTCAGGCCATGCCGAAAATGGGTGGCTGACGGCGATCCGGCGAAGAGAGAGGCTTGGCCGTTGCGGGCGGCCGCGTCCCGGCGTGCTTGGCCCGAACAGGACGTCATTGATGGTTTTCAGCGTTCCAGGTTGCCCTCGTCCGTGCAAAGCCGTTTATCGTCGAGCGGCAGCGTCAAGCCGCATGGCCATGCTGAACCGTTGAATGGAACCCTGATGTCCGAGCTCGCACACCGTTCCGGCACAGACAGCCGCTTTGGACCGATGATCACGATCGGCGCGCTGTTTTTCATTTTCGGATTTGTGACCTGGCTCAACGGGCCGCTCATCACCTTCGTCAAGCTGGCCTTCGAGCTCGACGATGTAAATGCGTTTCTGGTGCCCATGGCATTTTACTTGTCCTACTTCTTCCTGGCGTTGCCGTCGTCCGTGGTGTTGCGCCGGACCGGCATGAAGACGGGCATGGCGCTGGGGCTGTTCGTCATGGCGCTCGGTGCCGTGCTGTTTGGTCACTTCACGACGATGCGGCTTTATCCAGGAGCCCTGACAGGGTTGTTCGTGATTGGCGCCGGACTGTCGCTGCTGCAAACCGCCTCCAACCCTTATATCAGCATCATCGGCCCGATTGATTCAGCCGCACAGCGCATTGCCTTCATGGGCATCTGCAATAAATTTGCCGGCTTGCTGGCGCCGTTCGTATTTGGAGCACTGGTGCTGAGCGGCCTCGATAACTTCGATGCCCGCGTGAAAGCCGCGGCCACACCAGACGCCCGTGACGCCCTGCTCAATGCCTTCGCAGGGCAAGTGTATTGGCCCTATATGATCATGGCCGCCCTGCTTGTGGTGCTGGCAATCTGGATCGCGCGCTCCAGCTTGCCTGACATTCAGCCCGGCGTCGTCAATGACGACCGCTCGGCAGGTCTTGCAGACGCTGGCCATGCCGACGGCGGCATTTTTAGCTTCTCACATCTCTGGCTCGGCGTGCTGTGCCTGTTCCTCTACGTCGGCGTGGAAGTCATGGCCGGCGATGCAATCGGCATTTACGGCGCGGGCTTCAATCTGCCGCTCGACGACACGCGGTTGTTCACATCATACACGCTGTTCGCCATGCTCGTCGGCTACACCGTCGGGCTGTTCATCATTCCGCGATTTGTCTCCCAACAAAGCTACCTGGCCAACTCGGCAGCGCTCGGTGTGCTGCTGACGATCGGCGCCACGCTGACCAGCGGACTTGTGTCGGTCGGCTTCATCGCCAGCCTCGGCTTTGCCAACGCGATGATGTGGCCAGCCATCTTTCCGCTCGCCATCAAGGGCCTGGGGCGGCACACGGAGACCGGCTCAGCGTTGCTGATTATGGCGATCGCGGGCGGAGCACTTCTGCCCTACGCCTTTGCCGTTCTTAAGCAACACATCGACTTTCAGGTGGCGTACGCGGCGCTCGCTGTTCCGAGCTACCTCTACATTCTGTATTTCGGATTGCGCGGCCACCAGGTCGCTCCTCATCGCGCGCGAGAAACGGCGTAGCGCACTGCACATGCAACCCGGTGCGTTGGTGAGAGCCCGTGGATTGCCGGTTCAAAACCTTAACAAACCATTGACGACCATGAAATCCCATGTCATCCCATATGTGCCCGTCCGCACCGGGTAGGGTTTGTGGCAGGGCGCCGTCTGGAGAGAGGGCCCAGACTGAGCGACCGCCACGGCCCACCGGGCTCTGCCATCCGCGCTTGCGCAAGGGCTGGAGGCGGGCTGGCCAACCGGCGGCAGAACTGGCGCCAGCGTTCGGCGCGAGACGTAGTCAGAAGTCTGCGTGGAGGGCGAGGTTTCGCGAACTGGGGATGGACCGCTTTGTCTCGACATTCACCAACAAGATCGACGCCAAAGGCCGGGTCTCCATCCCAGCGTCTTTCCGAACCGTGCTTGAACGCGATGGCTACGCCGGTGGCGTCTATTGCTACCCCTCGCTCGACGCTCCAGCGCTCGATGCTGGCGGCGAGAGACTTGCAAAAAAGATCGATGGGCTTCTCGCAGGTTTGCCGGATTATTCAGACGAGCGCGATGAGCTCTCTGTCGCGCTCTACGGCGACGTCCAGGTTCTCTCGATCGATGGCGACGGCCGCATCGTCCTTCCTGAAGGGCTTCGCGCGCACGCCGGGCTCGACGGTTCCGTCACGTTTGTCGGCCTTGGCGACAAGTTTCAAATGTGGCAGCCTCAGCGCTTCGAAAAGCGCCGCAGCGACGCCCGCGGCAAAGTTCAATCAACCCGCAAGCTATTCAGTGCAAGCAGCCGCATGGGCATCGCGCCCGGCAAAGCCTATGCTCCCGGCGACGACGGTGATGAGGGAGCACAGGAATGAAGCGCGCGGGCGGGACGGGCGCCGCACGACGCGGCACTGAGACGCCGGGCGCACGCCATCTCCCCGTACTGCTATCGGAAGTCATCGAAAGCTTAGCGCCGCAATCTGGCGAACTTTTCATCGACGGCACGTTCGGCGCGGGCGGCTATACGCGCGCTATTCTTGAAACGGCTAATTGCCGCGTGCTGGCCTTTGACCGCGATATCACGGCGGTGCGGGCGGCAACCGGCCTGTGCTCGGAATTCCCCAGCAGACTGACCGTGATCAACAAGCCGTTTTCGCGCATGGAAGAGTTTGCGCGGATCGAGGAAACCTTCAACGGGACACCGCTGATGGCGGGCCCGTTCGTTGACGGGGTCGTCCTCGATATCGGCGTGTCGTCGATGCAGCTTGATCAGGCCGAGCGCGGATTTTCATTCATGAACGATGGTCCGCTCGATATGCGCATGTCGGCGGCCGTCGATCCGCTCGACAACAGCCCGGTCGCCGCCGGTGAAAGTGCGGCTGATTTCGTCAACACTGCTGACGAAGAAGCCATTGCCAGCGTCATCTACACGTACGGCGAAGAGCACAAATCGCGCTCGATTGCGCGTGCCATCGTCCGGGCGAGAACCAGCAAACCATTCACACGGACATTGGAACTCGCTGACGCTGTCGGCCGGGTTTTCCACGGCCGCAAAATCGATGGCCGGCATCCGGCGACGCGGACGTTTCAGGCGCTGCGGATCTACATCAATGACGAACTGGGCGAACTGGCCGAAGCTCTGGCCGCCGCCGAGCGCATCCTGAAGCCCGGTGGCCGCTTAGCCGTCGTCACGTTCCACAGTCTCGAGGACCGGATCGTCAAACGGTTTTTTACCGCTCGAATGGGCAAAGAATCGCGCGGCTCGCGCCACATGCCGGAGCAATCGATAAAAAGCCAACAGCCGAGTTTCCGAATTGTTAACTCGCGTCCGTTAACTCCTTCTAAAGGTGAATTGGACCTGAACCCGCGTGCCCGCTCGGCACGGCTCAGATCGGGCATTCGCACGGATGCACCAGCCTGGCCGCTCGATCTCGATGATCTTGAGGTGCCGCGGCCGAAGCTCTGAGCGAGCCGGGACATGATGGAGACGCAACCGATGCGCATCTTGAACCTTGCCGCGTTTTGCTTTGCCGTGACGAGCGCTCTGCTGCTCTACAGCCTCAACTATGAGACCCGGCGGCTCGAAGCCCACGTCCAAGCGCAGGAGCGGGCAGCCGATAAGGCGCGCAGCGACATTGCTATTCTCAAAGCCGAACGCAGCCACTTGTCTCGCCCCGACCGGATTGATGCGCTCGCCCGCCAGCTGGGGTTAACGCCGCCGCGGCCCGATCAAATTCTCGGGGCCAGCGAACTGTCATCGCTCGACGGCAAGCGCCGGATTGCGGAAGGCCAGTAACATGGCCAGTAGAATGGCCAGCAACATGGCCAGCAACGTGGCCAGTGACATGGCCAATGACATGGCCAATACCATGGATGGCGGTATCTCCGTTGCGCCAGCATTGCCGCCGCAAAATCGCATCGGGCAGCAGTCCGGCCAATGGAGCCGCGCGGCCATCGCCAATGTCCTTTTGTTTGCCGGCGTGATCGCGGCGTTTGGTACCGTCGCCGGCCAGCTGCTCAGTCTTGGCCTGACAACCCGCCCGCAGATCGCGCTGGCGCTCTCAGAGCCGATGGCCACGAGTTTTAGCCGGCCCGACATTATCGACCGCAACGGCCGCCTGCTCGCAACAGATGTCGAAGCCCCGTCGCTGTTTGCCGATCCAGCAATCGTGCTCGACCGCGACGAGATTGTCGAAAAACTCGTCACCGTTTTACCAGATCTGGATCAGGACGACTTACGCCGCGCGCTGAGCGACAAAACCCGCCGGTTCGTGTGGATCCGGCGCGGTCTGTCGCCGCTTGTTGCGCAGCGCATTCATGATCTCGGCCTTCCGGGGCTGTCATTCCGCAAGGAATTGCGCCGCGCCTATCCGGCAGGCGAACTGGCCGGTCATGTGATTGGCAGCGTGAATGTCGATAACAAAGGCACCTCAGGCCTCGAAAAATACATCGATGATCAGCGCGGCGTCGATGCCGTGCACGCAGCGCAGGTCTCGAACCGTGCGCCCGTCCGCGTTTCGCTCGACCTTGGCGTACAGCACGCCCTTGAGGATGAACTCGACACAGCTGTGCGGCGCTACCATACAAAAGGTGCCGCCGGTCTGGTGCTCGATATCCGCAACGGTGAAATTCTCGCCAGCGCTTCGCTGCCGCGCGTTGATCCGCTCTATCCATCGTCCAACACAGATCCCGAGCACCTCGACAAGATTGCGAGTGGCACTTACGAACTCGGTTCCGTGCTCAAAATCCTGACCGTTGGCATGGCGCTCGACGAGGGCATCGCCAAAACGCGTTCTATTTTTGACGTCCGCGAGCCTTTGCAAGCGGGCCGCTTTACGATCAGTGATCTGCATCCCGCGGGCCGGCCGCTGTCGGTCGCCGAGATTTTCACGCACTCGTCGAACGTCGGCGCCGGCCTGCTCGCGCTGCAAGCCGGCCCCGAGCGCACGCAAGCGTTTTTGCGCAAGCTCGGTCTGTTGGATCCGATGAAAACTGAAGCCGGCGCGGTCTCGCCGCCGCAGGTGCCGCAGCGCTGGGAGCGCGCGGAACTGATTACAGTTTCATTTGGTCACGGCCTGGCGGTCGCGCCGATGCAGTTTGCAGCGGCTTGCGCGGCGTTGCTCAACGGCGGAAGCCAGATCGTGCCAACCTTTCTGAAGGCTCAGCCGCAATCCGAGCCCGAACGGATTGGCCTTGTGACGGCCGAAACCTCGCGCGAAATGGCGAAGTTGTTCCGTCTCAATGTGCTGGATGCGGACGGTACCGGCAAACGCGCCGATGTGCCGGGCTATCGCGTTGGCGGTAAAACCGGCACCGCCGAGCGTGCGGATCGCGGCGGCTATGAAGTCAAAGCGGTGATCTCATCCTTCCTTGCAGCCTTCCCGATGGATGACCCGCGCTATCTGACGTTCGTGCTGCTGTTTGAGCCCAAAGGCGTGGCGGAAACCGGCGGGCAGCGCACCGCCTCGACCAATGCCGCGCCAGTCACGGGCCGCCTGATCGGCCGCATCGCGGCGCAGTTGGGCGTGGCCCCCCTCAACATCGTCGAAACGCAGTAGCCGCGCAAACCGCGAACGTTTGACGCCTCCCGCAACGCAACTTAAACACAGCTCATCGCCGCGCCTCCGCGCGGACGGACGACCGGTTTTTTGCAAGAGGCGCCATGCGGCTGAGGGATATTCTTCCTGCCGGGATCACGCTGCCCGCCGGCGCTGCCGATATCGACGTGAAAGCGATCACGTCGGCCAGCAGCACTGTCATGCCGGGTACGATTTTTGCTGGCCTTCCGGGTTCCAAGGTGGACGGCGCACAGTATATCCCCGAGGCAATAGCCCGCGGTGCTCGCGTCGTTCTCGCGGGAATTGGAAAAGCCGGGGCCGTGTCCGATGGAGTGATCCTGATCGAAGTCGAAAATCCGCGCCGCGTTCTCGCACTGATTGCAGCAAAGCTCGCCGGACGGCAGCCCGCGTGCACGGTTGCCGTGACCGGTACCAGCGGCAAGACATCGGTTGCCGATTTCACGCGGCAGATCTTCGCGCACCTCGGCCGCCGAGCGGCTTCGCTTGGAACGATCGGTGTCGTCAAGCCAGGCGGTGCGATCTATGGCTCGCTGACGACACCCGATCCCGTCGCGCTGCACCAAACACTGGCGGATCTTGCCGGTGAAGGCATCACGCATCTGGCCTTTGAAGCGTCATCGCATGGGCTTGATCAGCACCGGCTCGACGGCGTGACGCTGACAGCTGGAGCGTTCACGAACCTCGGCCGCGACCACATGGACTACCACTCGACCGTCGAGGACTATCTGGCAGCGAAGCTGCGGCTGTTCACCGAGCTGTTGCAGCCAGGGCAAACCGCGGTCATCAACAGCGACGGGGCGTATGCAGAGCGCGTTGCGGACGTCGCGCGCGCCCGCGGCCTCAGCGTCATGACGGTCGGGCAAAAAGGTGAGACGCTGCATCGCGCGGCCCTCACACGTGATGGATTTACGCAAGTTCTGCGCGTTGTCACTGACGGCCGCACGGTCGATGTCCGCTTACCGCTTGTTGGGGCCTATCAGGCAGAAAATGCGCTGGTTGCAGCCGGTCTCGCCATCGCGACCGGTGAACAATCAGCCGATGTTTTAGACGCGCTGCAAAGCCTGAAAGGCGTGCCGGGCCGGCTCGAGATTATCGGCGAAGCGCGCGGCGGGCTGGCTGTCGTCGACTACGCCCATAAGCCTGAAGCCTTGATCGCGGCACTGGAGGCTTGCCGGCCGTTTGTCAGCGGCAAGCTGATCTCTGTGTTCGGCTGTGGCGGCGATCGCGACAAGGGCAAGCGCCCAATCATGGGCGGTATTTCGGTCGCCAAAGCCGACGTGACGATTGTCACGGACGACAATCCGCGCAGTGAGCGCCCTGAAACAATTCGCCACGAAATTCTCGCCGGTGCACCGGGAGCCTTAGAAATCGCTGACCGCGCCGAGGCCATCCGCGCGGCTGTAACCATGATGGGCCCCGGCGATGTGGTGCTCGTCGCGGGCAAAGGTCATGAAACCGGCCAGATCGTCGGCGATCGGACGCTGCCATTTTCCGATCATGACGCATTGCGCCGCGCGCTTGAGGGCCTGTGAGACGATGACCGA
>JANMOL010000317.1:0-3502 GCA_031369245.1 Hyphomicrobium sp.
GCTGGTTGCGGCAGCACCGCATCGAAGAGATCGATTGTGCAGTCCCCGACATTGCAGGCGTCGCCCGCGGCAAGACCATGCCGGCCGAGAAATTCGTGAAACTCGAGCCGGTGCATCTGCCGATCTCGATTTTTCATCAAACGATCACCGGCGACTACGTCGGCTTTGAGGAAGACGGCCAAGCGCTCTACGCCGAGAGCGACCTGATGATGGTGCCGGATTTGTCGACCACGCGCCCGGCGCCGTGGGCCTCGAGCCCGACCGCGCAAGTCATCCACGACGCCACCTGGCAAAATGGCGATCCAGTCGAGATTGCTCCGCGCAATGTGCTGAAGCACATCGTCGAGCTGTATCACAAAGAAGGCTGGGTTCCAGTCGTCGCGCCCGAACTCGAATTCTATTTGACCAAGACCAATCCCGATCCGGATTACCCGCTGGAGCCGCCGATGGGGCGTTCGGGGCGGCCGGGCGCGGGCCGGCAGGCCTACAGCCTTGGAGCGGTCGATGAGTACGACAAGATCGTCGACGACATCTACGAATTTGCCGAGCGTCAATATCTGAAGATCGACACGATCATTCAGGAGGGCGGCGCTGCGCAACTTGAAATCAACCTGTTGCACGGCGACCCGATCAGCTTGGCGGATCAAGTGTTCCTGTTCAAGCGCACGATCCGCGAAGCCGCCTTCACGCACAACTGCTACGCGACCTTCATGGCCAAGCCGCTGGCTAACGAACCCGGCAGTGCGATGCACATCCATCAGAGCATCATCGACTCCAAGACGGGTAAGAACATCTTCACGCTGCCATCGGGTGAGCCAAGCCCGCTGTTTTTCCAGTTTATTGCAGGGCAGCAGAAGTATCTGCCGTCAGCCATGTGTCTGTTCGCGCCCTACGTGAACTCGTACCGGCGGCTGGTTCCCAATGGGGCCGCGCCGATCAACGTCGAATGGGGCCATGACAATCGCTCGGCAGGACTGCGCGTGCCGATCTCGCCGGAAGCGGCCCGCCGGGTCGAAAACCGGCTGGCGGGGTCGGATGCTAATCCCTATCTGGCGCTGGCCGCCAGCTTGGCGTGCGGTTATCACGGCATGAAGAAGAAGCTGGAGCCGCGTCCGCCGGTCGTCGGCAATGCCTACCGCAACGATCACCAGCTGCCGCGCGGTCTGCTCGAAGCCTTAACCGACTTCGAAGAAAGCACCGAACTGCATGATATCCTCGGAAAACGCTTCTCGCACGTCTACCTGGCGTTGAAGCGGTCCGAATTCGAGGAGTTCATGCGGGTCATCAGCCCGTGGGAACGCGAGCATCTGCTGCTCAGCGTCTAACCGGCAAGGCCGCTTTCGCGTTAACAATCCAACGGCACGCCATTATGGCCGCGGGCGGAACCGCAGTTTCAACGCGCAAGCTATGATCCAGCTGCAGCGGCCAGCCGTTTGCTTTTGCAGAACTGGGGTTTCACCGTTGCGCGTTGCTGCCGCTGTGCTGCACTGCGATGGGTCCGTGGCTCGCCAGCTTCTGTGCTGAAAACCGGCTGCAAACCCGGGTGAGCGCATCGCGTGTGCATCGGTCGTCAACTCCATGTAGGATCGCTAGATCAATGAACCAGATCGATCGGGTTAGTGATCTACCGTGGAGGCTCAATACGACCCTCGCTGAAGACACCATTCGCGTTGCCCTATTCGATGATCACGCGCTGGTCCGCGAGCAGCTGGCGGCTGTGCTCGCCAACGGCTTTGGGCTGAACGTGGTCGCGACCGGCAGCACGGTTGATGATGCCATCGCCTGTGCGCTGACCGATTTGCCGGACGTGATCGTGCTTGATGTCAACATGCCGGGCGACGGCGTGGAAGGCGCGCGGCTGCTTTACCAAATCTGCCCGTTCGTTAAAATCGTCATGCTTTCAACCCAGGACGACGCACATGTCGTCAGCGCCGCTCTGATGGGCGGGGCGCACGCCTTTGTTGCCAAGGGCTTGCCGACGCGCGATCTCGCCGCCGTCATTGAGCGCACCTACGCTGGTCAATCCGACGTGCCGCCGGAACTCGCACAGAGACTGCTGGCGCAGCAAGGCTTTGCTGCTCCCTGGCGGGATGGAACGGGCGGCGATGACATGGAACTGACGGAGCGCGAGGAGCAGGTTCTCCGCCGCGTCGCGCAGGGCCTGACGCTGGATGAAACGGGTGCCGGTATTGGTCTCGCTGGCAGCGTTGTCGCGTCGATCCTGACCAACATCTTGATGAAGCTACATGAGTATAGCTTGCTCGGGCGCGCGAACGAGCGGGCAGCCGCCAGCACCGCGCTTTAATTACCGCTCTTTCTCTTGACCATCAGGGCTGCTTCGACGCGATTGCGCACCTGCAGCTTGTGCATTATGTTGGTCATGTAGTGCTTGACGGTTTTTTCGCTGATCTCGAGGGTGTTGGCGACCTCTTTGTTGGTCTTGCCCTGAGAAACCGCATCGAGGATTTGCTCTTCGCGCTTGGTCAGCGACGGCAGGGCGTCATCGATCGCTTGAGCGTTATTGCGGGTTTTCATCGCGGTTAGAACGCGCACCGCCAGCTGCGGCGAGACATAACTTTCGCCGCTATGCACCGAATGGATGGTGCGCACGAGTTCGGCGGCGCCAATGCCCTTTAGGATATACCCGCGCGCGCCAGCGTCGAGCGCACCTGAAACGTGGTCTTCATTTTCTGACGCCGTCAGCATGATGACTTTGATGTAGGGAAAGAGCCGCGAGATTTCTCGCGCCGCTTCGATGCCGCCGCCGGGCAGGCTGATGTCAAGCAGCAGGATATCGGGCAGGACATCTTGCGCGATCTGGATCGCGTGCTCGGCGGTCGAGCCTTGGCCGACGAGTTCGATCGACTTATCCCGGCTGAGCGTGTGGACGACGCCATCGCGAAACAGCGGATGGTCATCCACAATCGCGATGCGTACAGCGTTCGGTACGGTGCCGGCAGCGTTGCTCATGATGCGGCCCCCGTGCCGGACGGCGATGCGGCTGACCCGTCATGATCGAGGCTCAGGCGGGCGTTAACGCGCAAGCCGCCGGACGGCTTGTTGCCGGCGGCAAATGTACCGCCCAACGACTGTATCCGGTCGCGCATGCCAGCCAAGCCTAAACCCTTGCTTTCGTGAATCGTTCCGCACTCAGCAAAACCCGGACCATCATCGCTGACTTCTATTTCGAGTTCATGGCCGTCAAAGGTTGCCCGCACCCTTTGACCCTTACCGTTTGCGTGCCGGACGGCGTTGCTGAGGCCTTCCTGCGTAAAGCGATAGACGCAGGTCAACAAGAGCGGAGTTGCCTTAACCATGAGATTATCCGCAAGCTCGGTCGTGACTTTGGTGCGCGAGCGCCGCTCGTGGTTCATGACCGCGTAGCTGATCACCTGGCCGATCCAAATGCCATCGAGGTTCGGCAATGCCAGGCCCGAGCACAGATCGCGGATTTCCTTGAGGGCGTCGCGCAGCGTCGTTTCAATGGCATCGACGTCGGAGA
>JANMOL010000324.1:0-3705 GCA_031369245.1 Hyphomicrobium sp.
GTCAAAGCCGCCCACGCCGAGGTCAGCGGCGCTGGCAGCCTGCCCGCGACGGCGGGCATCGACAGCCTAGCCGCGACGGCGGGCATCGAAGAGGGCGTGCCGCCACCCAAGTTAAAGCTCGTCGAAATTCATCGCGAGGACATCGGCTCGCTGCCAGCCTGCCTCGCCCAAATCAAAACCAGCCCGTGCCGTTTCATCGTATTCTGCGATGATCTCTCATTCGACAAAGATGACACGAGCTACAAATCACTCAAGGCTGTGCTCGAAGGCGGCATCGAAGGCCGGCCCGAGAACGTGATTTTTTATGCCACCTCGAACCGCCGCCATTTGATGCCGCGCGAGATGGTTGAGAACGAGCGCTCGACGGCGATCAACCCGGCCGAGGCGACGGAAGAAAAAGTCTCGCTCTCCGACCGGTTTGGATTGTGGCTAGGATTTCATAACGCCACGCAAGATGACTATCTGGCGATGGTGCGGGCGTATGTCGCTCATTTCAACCTGCCGGCTCAAGGCGATGAGCTGCATCGCGATTGCCTCGAATGGGCGACGACGCGCGGCGCGCGATCAGGCCGCGTCGCCTGGCAGTACGTGCAAGATCTGGCCGGCCGGCTGGGCGTCCGGCTTGAACCTTCGTAGACAAAAAAGAAAAAGAGCCAGATCTTGCGATCCGGCCCTCAAACTTCCCTCAGGCTTTGCGCGCTGGCCGACTGGTGGTCTGCCCCCAGTCGTCATGCCTTGGCCGTGCTTCATTTCGGAAAACCGGTTCCCACTTTTCCCGAAGCACTCCGGACGCTCAAATTTTTTCCATGAACGGCGTCGGATCGACGGGCTTTGAACCCTGACGCAGTTCGAAGTGTACCTGCGGTTGATCAACGGTGCCGGTCTTGCCAGCCTTGCCGATCACCTGACCGCGCTTGATCTTGTCGCCGCGCTTGACCAGCAGCTCGTCGTTGTGAGCGTAAGCCGTCACCCAGCCGTTGTCGTGGCGCAGCAGCATGAGATTACCGTAACCCTTGAGCTCGCTGCCAGCGTAGGCGACGACGCCGCCTTCAGCGGCATGGACGTCGGTCCCGAGCGGCACCGACAAGTTGATGCCGTCGTTGTGCGTGCCATCGGGACGTCCGCCGAAGCCTGCCACCACTTTGCCGCTGACCGGCCAGCGCAATTTCGCCGAGTCTGCTGCCTGCTGTGCGGCGGCAGGCGCGGCCGCAGCGACTTTGTCGGCTTTGACAGCAGCAGGCGTTGCAGCCGCAGGTGCCACTGGCTTGACGTCAGGCGTTGCATCCGACGCTCTGTCGTTCAAGGCCGCAACCTGTTGTCCGCCGTTGATAACGGTCGGCTGGGTTGTGGAGTTGAGCGTCGTGCGCGGCGCGGCCGGTGTGACAGCGGCTGGCATAGCTTGAGCGGCAGCGACCGGCGCTTCGCCGAGGCCCGGCACGCGCAACACGGTGCCCGGCTTCACTTTGCGCGGATCGGCAATGCCATTGACCTGCTGGAGTTCAGCAAACGGCACTTTGTTGGCGCGCGCGATATTGTAGAGCGAGTCACCGGCTTTGACCGTGTAGCTGCCGGAATATTTGGCAGCGACTTCAGCAGACGTCGGCGCGACGATAGGTGCGGGTGGCGGCGCGGCGACCTCAGCGGCACGCGGCATCGGCGCTCGCACAGCAGCGTTTGCCGCCGGCAGTGAGAGCTTCTGGCCGGGCTTCAAATTCGGACTGGTCATGCCGTTAACCGACATCAGTTCAGACACCGATACGCGATAGCGTTTCGATAAACCATAAAGCGTATCGCCGGGCTGAACGTCGATCGTTTCGCCCTTCGCTGTAGGGCTCAAATTCGGGGTCTGGGCAGCCGTTGCTGCGGCTGGAGCATAGGGTGCGGACGTTGCCAGAGCGCCCGTGGGCGAGCGTTTCCAGTCGTTCTGGCCATAGCCGCGGGCGGCTTGCACCGGGCCCGTCGCTGACGGCACGGGTTCTGGCAAAGCTGCGACATCAACCGAGCGCGAACCGGCGCCAACGCCGTAGGGACCACGCGGGGTCGAACGCGACACCGCGCTGTCGTAACCTGGAGCGGGCGGCGCGCTATCTTGCGGCGGCGCGGTCGAGCCAACGGTTTCGGGGGGATCGTTCAAACTGAACGATGTGCTGTCAAAGCGCGTGATATCCGCGCTGCAGCCAGCCGCCAAAGCGGCGAAAACGATTGCGGCACATTGCGGGGTTTTGAGGCCAAAACAGCCGCGCCGGCCAACGCCAGTCAAATACATCATGGTACGCACCTCTACTCGCACCATCCATTAACCGTTAACCAGTTAACGCGGGGTTAAGGCAACCAACCCCTGTGCGACGTCCCGCCAACCCAACAACCCGTTCCGGCGGCGGCGATCGCCGCCGCTGAGCGTCCAGCGAACGGACAGAAATAGAGAACGCGAAACCCTCCGGCCGGAACAAGCCATGTTATCTTGGTAAGGAGCGATTGCGCTTTATTCGCGGAGGGATTTCGGCTTTCCAGCGGCTTTTCAAAGCGCCTGCAACTGACGCTGGCGCGGCGTTGAAGCCGTCAGCCGCGCGCCTTGCCGAGGATATTTTTGAGCGCTGCCATCGCGGCCTGATCGGTCAAATCGAGACTGAGCGGCGTCACAGAAATTTTTTGTTCAGCGACGGCGGCCAGATCAGTGCCAGCGACCAGCGTTGACTTGCGGCGCTCAAATCCAAACCAGAAATAGGGTGTGCCCCACGGGTCAGAGCGGCTGTCGATATTGAGCAGCGCTTGATCGCGTACGCCTTGCTTGGTCACAGCAACGCCTTGCACTTGATCGGGCGCGACATCGGGGAAATTGATGTTGATCAAGCTGCCGGGCGACCAGGCACTCGCCAGAAGTTTGGTGATCAGCGATGGACCATGCGCCAGCGGCGTTTCCCACAATGCCCGCCGCGCGCCCTCTTCAAAGCCCATCATCAGCGATAGCGCGATCGAGCGCACGCCGAGCAGCGTGCCTTCCATGGCGGCCGCAACCGTGCCCGAATAGGTCACGTCTTCGGCCAGGTTCGAGCCGTGGTTGATGCCTGATAAAATGAGATCGGGCGGCTGGTCCTTGAGGATATGGCGCATCGCCATGATCACGCAATCGGTTGGCGTGCCGGCCACCGCGAAAGTGCGATCATCGAGAGTGCGTAAGCGCAGCGGCGTATGCAGCGTCAGCGAATGCGAGGTGCCCGACTGATTGGTCTCGGGCGCGATCGTCCACACGTCGGGCGATAGCCCGAGCGCAATCGCCTTCAGGACCTCGAGCCCCTTGGCGTTGATGCCATCATCGTTGGTGATCAATATGCGCATGGGGTTCGGCTTACTCACTCCGTTGTCGTCCCGGCCAAGCCGCACTGACGGTGCGAGCCCGGAACCAGGTCTTCGTTGCTCTGAACTATCACAGTGTTGTCAGCTCGGACCAAAGGTCCTTCCAGCCTGGATTGAAGCTTTCGATCAAATCCAGCTTCCAATCGCGGCGCCATCTCTTAATCCGCTTCTCTCGTAGGATCGCTTCGTTGATGTCGTAGTGGACTTCGAAATACACGAGGTTCTTGACATCAAAGCGCTTGGTAAAGCCTGAAATCAAACCTTCCCGATGCTCGTAAACGCGCCGGATAAGATCGTTTGTAACGCCGACATAGAGCGTTCCATTCCTTTGACTGGCTAAGATGTACACAA
>JANMOL010000331.1:0-4512 GCA_031369245.1 Hyphomicrobium sp.
GTCAGCATATTTCCCGTTTTCAGGTACGACGGCGGACATCGCGGCAATAGCGTGAGGCGACGGACCAAAGGCGCTTTCGTTGGCCCCAAGGCGCGCCCGGAACGGCCGCCCGCGCGCCCGCTCAAGCGCTTCAGGTCCGACGAACGGCACCAGATGAGGCAACGCGGCGACGATCGGCTGGAACGGCGGGTGCAGCATGGCTTTTGGATCAGACCCTGGCTTGGCGTTCGGCATAATGGCGGCTTGGTAGCATCGCCAGCCCGCAGTCAAAAGCCCCGCCAACGGCTTTGCGGCCTCACCTTTGCCTCAAAGCGCCTCGATCGCTAGGGTGGGGAAGCCCCAGTCATTAGGTTGAAGTTATTGGGTTGAAGTCACCGGGTCGTAGTCACGCGACTGTTAAGCGTCGACGGGGGAAGTCATGGCACTGCGCTCACAAGTGACGAAGCCAGCTCACGATATGGGCGCGGGAACACTGGCCGAGCATGGCAGCCATGGCGGCATGTTCGCGACCGTCCTGTCAGCGGTCGCGTTGTTGTTTTCAGGGCTCTCCTACTATGAGAGTTCGCTCAAAACGGCCGACCTCGCGGTCTATGTGCCGCCGATGATCCACTATGCGCGCGATGGCGACAATGACGTGTTCAACGTCCCCATCACCATATCGAATGACGGCGCACGCTCAGGCACTGTTTTGAATATGGTCCTTGAAGCCGAAAATCTGCGGCCCAATGCCGAGAAGAAAACCGCCCGCTTTCACAGCGCTTTCCTTGGCGAATATCCGCGTGACGACAAAGGCGAAAACCGGTCTTTCGCGCCGCTCTCGATTGCCGGTCATGGGACGTTCACAGAGACCGTGCGGTTCTACCCGATGGACGATCCGTTGCTGCCGTTCCTCGTTGATGACAAGGGCGATTACCGGTTCACGCTCAAACTGATCACTGCCAACGCGCAAAAGTCAGATCTGGCCGATCGCTTACTCGGCACTGACGTGAAGCCCCTGACGTTCGAGCTGACGCTGCCGTTTATCTCGTTCCAGCACCTGGCTTTCCGGCGCGGCACCATCGCCATGTATAACAAGGACTGGAAACCGGCTGTTTCGACCAACACAGAGTCAGCTGTCAGCCGCAAATCGAGCGGCTCGAGCTCAGAGCCCGCCCCTGGGACGCTGCCGCCCGAGCCAAAGGCGCAATGAGGCGCTGCCGCGCTCTCAGCATGAACGCTTGATGAAGCAGCCCTTCAGGGTTCGTTCAACGCTTTGTGCCTATTCTCTGCAACCAGAATGCGCTCTCGGGCGCTGTTGGTTTCGAGGAGCCGGCCAAATGTCAGAGTTCTTTCGCAGTGGCGCCATCATGCTCATGGGCCTGACCGTGATGGCGGCGGGTGTCGCCGTGGTGTTCTACGGCTAACGCGATCCAGCATCTGTTGGCGGCCGCGATCTTGCCGTTGCTTGCAAGTTCAGTCACTAAGGGACCCCTCGGTCCCTTTTTTGTTGCTTGGCGCCCCCGTGCCTGAATTGACCACCGCCGCGATCCTCAAAGACGCCCAAACGCGTCTTGGCGACTACCTGACGCCATCGGTGCGGCTGGGCGTGACGGGGCTGGCGCGCGCCGGCAAAACCGTGTTCATCACCGCGCTTGTGCGCAATCTGGTGTCCGGCGGACGTCTGCCGTTCTTCACACCCGACGCCGAGGGCCGCATCGTGCGCGCCTACCTCGAACCGCAGCCCAATGATCAAGTCCCGCGCTTTGACTACGAGGCGCACCTCGACGAACTGCTCGGCGATCCGCCGTCCTGGCCCGACAGTACGCGCCGCATCTCTGAACTCAGGGTAACGATCGAATACCGCTCGGATAACCGCATCAAGCGCGCACTCGGCCTTTCGAAGCTGCACCTCGATATCGTCGACTATCCCGGCGAATGGCTGATCGATTTGCCCCTGCTGGCACAGGACTACGCTACGTTTTCGCGCGAGGCGCTGGAGATTGCCGCCGATCCCGCTAGGGCGGCACACGCCAAGCCGTGGCGCGATTTTCTGGCCGGCACCGATCCTGCGGGGCTGGAGGACGAACAGATCGCGCTGACCGGCGCCAAGCTCTACACCACCTATCTCAAAGCCGTGCGCTCTAGCGGCGCGCAATCAACCTTGGCGCCCGGCCGATTTCTGCTGCCCGGAGATCTCGATGGCTCGCCGCTGCTGACGTTTTTCCCGATGCCTTTGAATTCAGGCGTCGCGGCACCGCGCGGATCGCTCGCTGCCATGATGGTGCGCCGCTTTGAGAGCTATAAGGCGCAAGTTGTTTGGCCGTTTTTTACCGATCACTTCAGCCGGGTTGACCGGCAGATCGTGCTGATCGATGTGCTGGGCGCACTTGACCAGGGTTCGCTGGCTGTCGCCGAGCTGGATCGCGCGATGAGCAATGTGCTCAGGGCTTTTCGGCCGGGCGCAAACGCCTGGTGGTCGGCGTTTCTCGGACGAAGGATCGACAAGGTGCTGTTTGCTGCAACCAAAGCCGACCATTTGCCTGCGTCGAGCCACGATCGTTTGGGCGCAATTCTCAAGCGCATCGTCGATGACACGCTGACGCGAGCTGAAGGCGAAGGCGCGGGCGTTGCAACACTGGCCTTGGCAGCGCTGCGGGCCACGCGCGAAACGCAAGCCAAAAGCGGCGGCGAAATCTTGCCATGCCTCATAGGAACACCGATGGCTGGCGAACGCATCGGCTCAAAAGTCTTCGACGGCATCGAGGAGGCAGCCTTGTTTCCCGGTGATCTGCCCGCTAACCCGAACGACGCGCTCGATGCTGCGCGGGCGGCAAAGCCCGGGTCATTGGCGCTGGTCCGCTTTCAGCCGCCGCGTGTCGCGCTAGCAGCGGCGACCGGCATCACACCGGCACTTCCCCATGTCCGCCTCGATCGTGCGCTCGATTTCCTGATTGCGGATTATCTCTCATGACGCATGACCCAGCTCCCCCGCCGCGTGCGCCGCGTGTCTTTCAGCCAGATGATCCAGCGCTGGCGCCCCTGCGCGACGACCCCGCGGACGCCCATGGCCGCATCACCTCCAAGCGTGGAGCTGCGACACCACGAGCCTTGACCGCCGGCGATCTCAACCGCGGCATTCGCTGGGGCGGCATCCTGCTATCGGCGATGGCGGCACTGGCGTCGCTGGCCGCAGGCTTGTGGTTCAGCCGTTTCGTGTCGGTTGCCCTTGAACGGCAGGACTGGGTTGGATGGACGGCGTTCTCGCTATTGATGGCGATGGCGCTATCGGGCGGCGTGCTGCTGCTGCGCGAGCTGTTTGGATTTCGCCGTCTCGCCCGGTTGGCTTTGCTGCGCAAATCGGTCAAGGCGGCTATTGCGACCAACGACGTGGCGCGCGAACGCGCGGCGGTGACGGCGCTGGCTGCGCATTATCGCGGCCGGGCGGATATGAGTTGGGGGCTGGCGCGGCTGACTGAGCATTCCGGCGACGTGCTGGCGCCCGGCGACCTGATCCGCCTGGCTGATCACGAATTGCTGGCCCCCGTCGACAAGGATGCCCGGCTGGTCATTCTCAAATCCGCCAAGCGCGTTGCAACCGTCACCGCGCTGTCGCCCATCATGTGGATCGCGATGGGCTTCGTGCTGGTCGAGAACATCCGCATGTTCCGAGCGCTCGCTGGTCTCTATGGCGGCCGCCCTGGGGTCTTTGGCGCCCTGCGCTTGGCGCGTCTCGTCGTCACGCACATTATTGCCACCGGCGGGATTGCGATGACCGATGATCTGCTCGGGCAATTTCTTGGACAAGACGTTTTGCGCCGTCTGTCACGCCGCCTAGGCGAAGGCGCTTTCAATGGCGCACTGACGGCCCGGCTCGGCGTCGCAGCCGTCGACGTCACCCGCCCGCTGCCATTCCTTGATGCCGAACCGTTGCGCGTCCGGGAGATTTTTTCCGAGCTGTTCCGTTCGCTCAGAGGAGCAACAGCCGATCAGCCGGGGCCGCGAGAAAAAAGCTAAGCCGCCGCTGCCTGTGCGCCCGACGGGATTGCCGCCGCGCTGGTTTTGAGACGCAGCGCCCAGACGTCCATCAATGCCGCAGTACTCACCAGAATAGCCGGCGGCGTGCGTTCTTCTTCGGTCGCCAAGGCCCAGCGTGTAAACGCTCCAGCCCGGCGCGATGTCAGCCAGCTGACCGGACCAGCAAGCACCAGACCCAGCACAACGGGTGCCATCCACCCGAGCAAACCGGGCGACACGGTCCAGGCAATGGCCGCCACCGTCACGCCGATCAGCGTATGCCAGCGCGCGAACGTCATGGCATTGGCAAACGGCAAGGCGCCGTCGTCGCGCTTTTGTGCCGACCAGCCGGAATCGCGGCCTGCGAGAATTTGAATGGATCCGACCGTCTGCGTCAGCATCAGGATAGGCGCAATCAGCATCGAAAAAACCGTCTCGACCATCACACCAAGCGTTGTGCGCGCAGCTCCCGCGGCATCCCCGCTGGCGCGCGCCTTTTTCCATTCGAGGATCAGTCCG
>JANMOL010000352.1:0-3602 GCA_031369245.1 Hyphomicrobium sp.
AGTCCTGAATGGAGCTGCGAATAATACGTTCGTCCTCGCGGCTGACCGCGATCATGGCGAAGGCCGGCGTGACGGCGGGCAGCCCGGCGGCGACCAGCCGGTCACGCAGCTCTCCAAGCGAGCGGTGCGCCATGTAGACGGCGGTGGTGGCGCGCGGGTCGGCCAGCGCCTGCCAGTCGAGATTGGACGGAAGACGGCCCTCGCGCGAGTGGCCGGTGACAAATTGCAGACGCTTGGCGTGGTCACGGTGGGTGAGCGAGACCTGCAGCCGGGCGGCGGCGGCTTGCGCTGCTGAAATGCCGGGGATGACCTCGTAGGCAATGCCAGCGGCGTCGAGTTCATCCATTTCTTCGCCACCGCGGCCGAAGATCATCGGGTCACCCGACTTCAAGCGCACCACGCGACGGCCCTCGCGCGCCAGGGTCACCATCAGCGCATTGATCTCGGTTTGCTTGCAGGCCGGACCATAGCCGGTCTTGCCGACCAGCATGCGCTCGGCTTCACGGCGGGCAAATTCGAGCACGGGTCCGGTGACGAGATCATCATAGAGTACGACATCGGCGGCCCGCAGCGCACGCACGGCCCGCAACGTCAACAGTTCCGGGTCGCCGGGACCGGCACCGACCAGCGACACGAAACCGAGGCTCTGCCCGCTGGCATCCAGCGAAGGTGCGCCAGCGATCAGGTCTTCAAGATCGGCGGCGGTCGGCGCGCGCTCGGCCTCCGCCATGGCGCGTTCGGTGAAGCGCTCCCAGAAGCGGCGGCGTGCAGCCAGATCGCTGCCAAGCCGGTCGCCTTCGCGGCGCCAGGATTTGGCGGCTTGCGCCCAGCGTTTAAAACCGCGCGGCAGCAGTGTCTCAAGCCGCGAGCGGATGGCTTGACCAAAAACCGGCGCCGCGCCGTCGGTTGAGATCGCAACCACCAGCGGCGAGCGGTTGACGATGGCGCCGAACTGAAAATCGCAGAACGCCGGCCGGTCGATGACGTTGACGGGCACGCCTGCTGCACGGGCGGCTGCAACGAAGCGCGCGGCTTCGTCATCATCGGTGATCGCGCCGATGGCAATCGCAGCCCCGGTCAGATCGCCAGCCTGCCAATCGCGCGCGTGGATGGTGACGCTGCCAGCTGGCGGCTGGGCGGCGAGATGGCTGAACTCTTCGCTGGCATCGGTCGCGTAAATTTCGACATCAGCGCCGCTGGCGGCCAGCAGTTCGGCTTTCCACAGCGCCGGCTCCGTGCCGCCTGCGAGGACCGCCCGTTTACCCTTCAACTTGAAAAACACCGGCAGCGTGGCCAGCGCATCCATACGTGACGGCTGAGTGATTTCAGGGCCGCGCTGCGGCCGCTGAGGCGTCGTGTCTGACATCAATCGTTCGCGTCCTTTGAGGCGCCGGGCGGTGCGCACGTCCGCTCCGTCCGCTGAGATTGCGATCGTAAAACCCGGCATCGTGTTGGCCGTGCGGCCGACGCGGCAGCGCGACCCGGTCCAGCTAGCATAGCATCCGGCTCTGGACGCGAATTTCAATCGGCATTTCAGCGCGCTTAGCGCGGCAGCAAGGCTTCGGCTCACGCCAATGCCGCTCCAGCCGCCAGTTAACGATCAGGCGAGCCCCGCATCAAGGCCGGTGAGCCAGCACCCATAGCTGGCATTCGTTCGGCAGCGGTCTGGTTTTTCAAGGCGCGCGTCAGGACGCTGGCAACAGCCAGAGCGGCGGCGACACCGGCGACGCAGGCGGTCCACCCGACCCGGTCAAAGATCTGGCCAAGCACGGCACTGCCGACCAGCCCGCCGGCAAAATAGCTCGCCAGATAAAGCCCGCTCGCAGCCGCCCGGTTGCCGCGAGCAGCAGCGCTAACGTAACCGGTGGCCAGGGCCTGCGCGAAGAAGGTGCCGGCCGCGACCAGCACCATGCCGGCAATCACCGCTGGCAATGACGGCAGGATGACAAGCGGAAGCCCCGCTGCCGCAACGCCAAGCCCGAGCCACAGCGCACGCCGGTGTCCGATGCGCTTGGCGGCAGGGCCTGCGAGCGGGGTCGTAAAAATCGAGGGAAGAAACACGAAGTAGATCACGCCAAGGGTCATCATGCCGACCGACAACGGCGGCTTGACGAGTACGAAGTTGACGTAGCTGAAGGTGCCAATGAAGGCGAACAGAATGCAAAAGCCGATGCCGAAGGCGGCCCGCATCTGCGGCTGGCGCAGATGATCGGCCCAGGCGTCCGTCATCGCGCTGCCTAACATCGCGGGCATGCCATTCAACGGTGTTGGCGCTGGACGTGCGCCCCTTGGCACCGTCGCCAAGACCAGCGCGGCACCGGCCAGATTCAATCCGGCAAAAACGAAAAAATTGGCGGCAAGCCCGGCGTGATCGACGACCGCTGTCGCGATCAGCCGCCCGACCAGATTGCTCGCGACGTTGCCGGTGATGTAGGCTGCAAAGGCGCTGGCGGTTTGCCCGGCCGTAAAGCGTTCGCCGAGATGCGCGAGGGTCAGCCCGAAGGCCGACGCCATGCACAAACCTTGCAGCACGCGCAAACCAGCGAAAACCCACACGTTAGGCGCAAACGCCAGCAGCATTGTTGGGATGGAAAGAATGAGCAAGCTCGCAACAATGCCGCGCCGCCGATCGATGCGCTGGCTGTAGAGCGCGATCAACAGGCCGCCAATCGCCATGCCGAGCGTACAGGCATTGACGGCCAAGCCGATGGCCGACGGCGGCACCTGATAGGCCGCTGCCAGGGCCGGCAGCAAGGCCTGCGCCGCGAACAGATCGACGACTGTCAGAAATGCGGTCATGCCAATAATGAAAAGACGAAAGCCGTGGCGTTCGATCCCTCGCGCAGGTGCGGCGTCAGCCCTCGCCGGGCGTTCAAACTGGGCCGTCATCGGTCCGCTCCATCTCATTGAGGCGCGCCCGCCGGGAGGCGCGCACGCCGGGCTATGGCGCGGCGCGGGGACGCCCCGGCCGTGCTCTGTGATCGACAGCAGCACGGCCGGACGTCCCAAATCGCCAGCAATCAGCCGTTACATGTTGTTGTCTTTGGGATCGGCGGCGATATCAGCCGAGATCAGAACCACCGGCTTATCCGAAGTGTTCTTCCACCAATGGGATAGACCGGCCTGCTCGAGCGACAGTTCGCCGGTGGTGTGGACGATCGGGACCGCGCAGGTGCTGGCATATTCCGTGATCGTGCCCGACACCACATAGATCAGCGCTGGACGGTCAGCGTGACTGTGCCAAGCCACTTCGCCGCCGGGCTTGATATCGAGGCGGCGCATACGGAAGTGATGGCCTGCAACCGCGACCTTTTCTTTGGACAGGTCGATTTGTCCGAGCAGTTTTTCCATCACGTCCTTGTGGGCTGTCGCGCCAGGCTTTTGACCATCGGCGGCGACGATTTTTCCAGCCGGGCATTCACCGGCCTGTGCGCTGGCTGCGCTAATCAGCAGTGTGCTGACAACGGCGGCAGCGACTGGAAGTGCAATTGCGGATATGCGGAAGTTCCTGGTCATGTCATGTCACTCCGATTTGAATAATGGCGTGCAGCGCTGAGGCGCTCACGGGGGGAGAATGGCGTGCACCAGAGCGGGAATAAAAT
>JANMOL010000363.1:0-1879 GCA_031369245.1 Hyphomicrobium sp.
CCTTGCGCGTATCCCGGCCTTTGGCCGCTTGCAATCCGTCCATCAGAAGGCCGCACAGGCGCGCCAGTGTTTCGCGCATTTTGTGGCGGTGGACGACCATATCGACCATGCCGTGCGAGAGCAGATATTCCGAGCGCTGGAAGCCATCGGGCAGCTGCTCGCGAATAGTCTGTTGAATAACGCGCGGGCCAGCAAAACAAATCAGCGCACCGGGTTCAGCGATGTGGACATCGCCCAGCATGGCATAGGACGCGGTCACGCCGCCGGTTGTCGGATCGGTCAGCACCACGATGTAGGGCAATCGCGCATCCTTCAGGCGCTGCACGGCAATCGTTGTGCGCGGCATTTGCATCAACGACAAAATACCTTCCTGCATGCGCGCGCCGCCGGACGCAGCAAACAGGATGAACGGTGCCTTCAATTCGACAGCCCGCAACATGCCCGCAATCAGCGCTTCACCAGCGGCCATGCCGAGCGATCCTGCCATGAAGCGGAAGTCCTGGGCGGCTGAGACAATCTGCTGGCCTTCCAGCAGCCCTTCACCGACGAGGACGGCGTCCTCCATTTTGGTGTCGGCTTTGGCGTCTCTCAGGCGGTCGGTATATTTGCGGCCGTCGCGGAACTTGAGCGGATCCTGCTGCACGGTTCGAACCGGCACGATTTTGAATGCGCCGCCGTCGAACAGATGGCGCAAGCGCTGATCGGCGCCCATCCGCATATGATAGTTCGAGCCGGGCACGACGAACTCATTGGCTTCCAGGTCTTTGTAGAAGACCATCTGGCCACTGTCCGGGCACTTGACCCAGAGGTTGTCGGGCACATCGCGTTTCGTTGTCGACAACAGTCCGCTAATCTTGGGCCGGACAACGTTGTTGATCCAATTCACTTCGGAAAGCTCCTCGTAACCGAGCGTGCCAGCTCAGGGCGTGCGGGCCTGACTATGGGCCGTGTGCACGCATAAATGCCGGTGCCGTTCAGGTGGCGTAATCTAGCGCCACGCCGCTGCCCTCGCTAGGGCGCAAACCGCAATATGGCTGCGCGACGGGACCCATAACAGTCCTTTGCCAGTCCTTTTGGTGGATATCGCGGCGGATGGTCAAGGCGCGCGCAACGCCGCACTGAGCTCGTTGACCATGGAAAGCACGCCAGAGACCGTTTCCGGCCCGGCTTCTCCCTTTGATCCCAATGACTTTTCGATGGCCGAAACCAACGCCGAGCCAACCACCACGCCGTCGGCTCCGCGCGCAATGGCCCGCGCCTGGGCGCCTGTGCGCACCCCAAAGCCGACGACGACCGGCAGATCGGTCTGGCCTTTGATGCGCTTCACGGAATCGTGAACATCACTCGCAACCGGGGCCGCGGCACCCGTGATCCCCGTGATCGAGACATAATAGACGAACCCGGAGGTGTTCTTGAGCACGGCCGGCAGGCGCTTGGCGTCGGTTGTCGGCGTTGCCAGCCGGATGAAGTTGAGGCCGGCCGCAACGGCCGGCAGGCACAGCTCCTCGTCGGCTTCAGGCGGCACATCGACGACAATCAGCCCATCGACCCCTGCTGCTTTAGCGTCCCGGATAAAGCGCTCGTTGCCGTAGACGTAGATCGGGTTGTAGTAGCCCATCAGCACGATCGGTGTCTCGGCATCATGCGCCCGGAACCGGCCGACCATGTCGAGGGTCTTGATCATCGTCTGGCCGTTCTTCAACGCCCGCAGCGACGATGCCTGGATCGCCGGCCCGTCGGCCATCGGATCCGAAAACGGCATGCCGAGCTCGATCACGTCGGCACCGGCCTTGGGCAGGCCGGCGAGGATCGCCTCCCCGGTTGCGAAATCCGGATCGCCGGCGGAAACGAACGTCACGAGTGCGGGGCGGTTTTGTTT
>JANMOL010000392.1:0-1749 GCA_031369245.1 Hyphomicrobium sp.
GCGCACCGAAGTGCTCAGTACGATGACGTATTTGCTGGCGGCGACCTCGATTATTTCGCTGATTGTCGGCGGTATTGGCATTATGAATATCATGCTGGTATCGGTTACCGAGCGTACGCGCGAAATTGGCCTGCGGATGGCGGTCGGCGGCCGTCGCGGCGATATCATGCGGCAATTCCTGGTTGAGGCCGTCACACTCTGCTTGATCGGCGGATTGGTCGGCACCGCGCTTGGCGTCGGGGCAGCGATCGTGGTCGCCAATGCGGCCCAATGGCCGGTGCTGATATCGCCCGCTGTGATTGTGCTGGCCATGGCGGCTGCCGCGACAACGGGCGTTGTTTTTGGGTATTTCCCCGCGCGCCGCGCTGCCGGTCTCAATCCGATTGAAGCGTTGCGCAGCGAATAACGATCGCAATTCAGATTTGACCGGCTTAACCCTGCCAGCGAACAATTGAGCCCGGCGCATAATTTTTCGGATGCGCGGGCGTATTTTATGAGTTAAATGGCAGTGGTATTGAGTAATTGGGGTTATTTTCCGTGAAAGCAAAGACGAGTAAAACGACGAGTATCAACATCGACAAGATGTCCCTCAAGGAGCTTGTTGAGCTTGAAGGCAAAGTGCAGCGCGCCATTGCAGCTGCCCGGGACCGCGAAAAATCAAACCTCAAGGAAAAGATGGCCGAGTTGGCCAAATCGCACGGATTTTCCGTCACCGACCTGTTCGGCGGCGGCCGTGGCGCCAAGACTGGCGGCAAAGGCAAGTCGGTCGGCGTTGCGAAGTACGCCAATCCTGAGAATAAATCAGACACGTGGACGGGCCGCGGCCGTAAGCCGAATTGGCTGGTGGACCGGCTGAAAAAGGGCGCCAAGCTCAACGATTTTTCAATCTAATCATCGGTAGTGCCGTCTCTGGGATGTCCAAAGGCCCGCGCATTGATTGCGCGGGCTTTTGTGATTGCCATACGTCTCAACGCGCGGCGCGGCAGTTATAATAACGATCCCACCAATAGCGATCGCCGGTGGCAACGGCGCTGCGATAGTAGGTCCGGCAGCTTGGACCAAGGCGGATGGAGCTATAGCCGTCACCGAAACTTATCGAGAGCCCCAGACCACGGAGGTGGCGGGCTTCGGCGGCACTAGTTGCCGTCAGCGAGGCGGCAGCGAAGGCTGCGACGGCGATCAGAGCGGCGCGCATCGTTGTGAGGGTTGCAGGGCTGGTCATGGGGGGGCTCCAGGGGTTGTGTGCGGGGGCCGAGGTTTGAGGGCCGAGGTTTGAGGGCTGCGGTTTGATGAACGGGCGGGGATTGTCCGTTCCTGCCGATCTGTCACCGCGCTGGCTGGAAAAGGTTCAGGCCCCGCGCCGTTCGCCCGCCTCTTGAGCCCGAACCCGCGCCGCGCAACCACGCTGGCACTCAGACCTTGACACTGCTAACAGCGCCCTTCATATACCGGCAGCGCGGAGACATAACCGGCCTTATGGCTCGTTGTGGCTCCCCACCCGGGCTCGCGCTCCTGGCGCAGGCTTGCACCGTCAAAAACATAATATTCATTCTTATCATGAGGTTGTTCCCATGAAGTTTCGTCCGCTCCACGATCGTGTGGTCGTCAAGCGCCTCGAGGAAGACACCAAGACCGCTGGCGGCATCATCATTCCCGATACGGCCAAGGAAAAACCCCAGCAGGGCAAAGTTGTTGCTGTTGGTCCCGGCGCACGCGATGAGGCCGGCAAAGTCACCGCTCTCGACGTCA
>JANMOL010000400.1:0-4636 GCA_031369245.1 Hyphomicrobium sp.
GTTCCGATGCGGATCGGCAGAGCTTGCAAGGGGCTTTCTCCAGGTGCTAGGCGGGTCGTGTCGGCCGCCATTAATGCTCTAATGCTGGCCGGTTGCCAACCAGTTGGAGAAAATCGACATTATGGCCGCGCAGGACCCTCAGGCCGCACGCCCCTGCCTGATGCTCGGGATTGAAACGAGCTGCGATGAAACCGCAGCCGCCGTCGTTTTGCGCGAGCCGGGTGGCAAAGGCCAGATCCTGTCGAATATTGTGCGGTCGCAGTTCGACGAACATAAGCTTTATGGCGGCGTGGTGCCGGAGATCGCTGCCCGCGCCCACACCGAATGTCTCGATGTGCTGGTTGCTAGAGCCCTGAAACAGGCCGCTGTCACGCTCGATCAGCTTGACGGCGTGGCGGCGGCTTCAGGCCCTGGTCTGATCGGCGGTCTGATCGTCGGGACGATCACCGGCAAAGCCCTGGCGCTGGCAGCCGGAAAGCCGTTTTTTTCGGTCAATCATCTCGAAGCGCACGCGCTCACGGCGGGGCTGACGAATGGCATCCGGCCGCCGTACTTGATGCTGCTGGTGTCGGGTGGGCATACCCAGATCCTGTTCGTCGAGGGGGTGGGCCGCTATCTGCGTCTTGCGACCACCATCGACGACGCGCTGGGTGAAGCCTTCGACAAGACCGCCAAGCTGCTCGGGCTGGCCATGCCGGGCGGTCCATCCGTCGAGCGGGCGGCGCAGACCGGCAACGCGCGCCGCTTCAAGCTGCCGCGCCCGATGAAGGGCCGGGACGATCCGCATTTCTCTTTTGCGGGATTGAAAACAGCCGTGCGGCACGCGGCGCAGGGTGCTGCACCCGTGACGGATCAGGATATTGCCGATTTGTGCGCGTCGTTCCAGGCGGCGGTGTGCGAGAGCGTCGTCGATCGCGTGGCGAAAGCCATGCGTGCCGTCAGCGGCCGGTTTGATGGTGGCGCGCAAAAGCCGTTCGTGGCAGCTGGCGGCGTTGCGGCTAACATGGTGCTTCGGACCGCGCTCGTTGGTGCTGCGGAGGATCACGGCTACGAATTTCACGCGCCGCCTTTGGCGCTCTGCACCGACAACGGCGCGATGATCGCGTGGGCGGCGGCAGAACGTTTCGCCCTTGGACTGGCCGATGGGCTCGATGCACCTGTCAAACCAAGATGGCCGCTGGACCCGAATGCAGCGCCGGCTTAGGGAGCCGGCGTCAAGGCGTGAGTACTGCCACCATTAGATCGCCGTGCTACAACGAGGCCGTCAACGAGGGAACCACGCGCTTTGATCATAGGATCTGTCAGTGTGATCGGCGGCGGCGCCTGGGGAACAGCGCTTGCGCAGACGTTTGCCAGCAGCGGCCTCAAGGTTACGCTGTGGGCGCGCGAAGACGAGGTCGTGGACGACATCAATTCGCGCCATGTCAACCGTACGTTCTTGCCTGGCGTCGATCTCGACACGCGCATCACAGCCACTGCTGATCTGGCGGCTGCGGCGGCGAGCGACGCGATCCTGATCGTCGTGCCGGCCCAGCACGTCCGTCAAATTCTGGGCCAGATGGCGCGCCGCCTCAAAGCCCTCACGCCGGTCATCATCTGTGCGAAAGGGATCGAGCAAGCGACCGGCAAACTAATGGGTGATGTGGTCGCTGAATCCGCGCCTGAGGCGCAGCTCGCGGTGCTTTCAGGGCCGAGTTTCGCGATCGATATTGCGCGCGGATTGCCCGCAGCGCTGACCCTTGCCTGCCGGAATGAAGCCACCGGACGGGCGCTCGCCGCAGCCCTTTCTTCGCGTCAGATGCGGCTTTATTGGTCGAGCGATGTCACCGGTGCCGAGCTTGGTGGCGCTGTCAAGAACGTGCTCGCGATTGCGGCTGGCATTGTCGAGGGTCGTGGCCTTGGCGCTAGCGCGCACGCCGCGATCGTGACGCGCGGCTTTGCCGAGATGCGGCGGTTTGGCGACGCCATGGGGGCCCGGCCTGAAACGCTGCTCGGCTTGTCGGGGCTGGGCGATCTGGTGCTGACGTGCGGCAGTCCGCTGTCGCGTAATATGTCGCTCGGGCGGGCACTTGGGACCGGTCACAAACTGGCAGATATCCTCGGCGGCCGGACGGCCGTTACCGAGGGCGTCTATACGGCTGCAGCGGTCGTGAACTTAGCACGAGCCAAAGGCATTGAAATGCCGATTGCCGAAGCGGTGCACGGCATCATTGAGGGCCGGTTGAGCATCGACGAGGCGGTCACGAACCTGATGCTGCGCCCGCTCAAGGCTGAGGATTGATGCCCGCAGCTGGATTGATCTGGCTGCGATCAACACGCCAGACGCGGAACAGCGATTGCGGGTTGGCCAGAGCGACGGGCGTTAAAAACGCCGGTGCGGCTCCAGCCATCAGATTGGCGCGCAAGGTGCCGTCCCAATCGCCTGACGTCACGAACCTGTTGTCGATGCCGTGGCAGGTGACGACATAGTCAATCTGCTCGCGGGCGAGGATTTTTGCGGCCTCGGCTTCCGATTTCGCTCCAAACAGGCTGTGGTTGGCGATGATCGCGCCGGCGATACGGTGATAGGGCGCTGACAAGACGTGATGTGGTGTCAGTGCGGCGATGTACGCGCCCAGATCGATGCGCGCGGTTACCAGTCCGGGCGGCAACGCTGCGAGATCGCGAATGGCGTCCGTCTTCAGACAGTCTTCGGCGCTGGCGCGGCGGTCTGCTGGCAATATGCGGGGTGTGTCAAAGGTTTTCTCCAGTGTATCGGATGCGCCGAGCAGGGTTGCCTGGCTGACCAATACCACGGCCGCGCAGCGCGTGGTCATGGCGCTAATGCCTGCAATAGCCCCCAGGCAGCTGATCCAGACCGCGAGTGGCACGACGGTGAAGAAACTTGCGTAGGCGACGTACTTATATTGCCAGCAGGCCAGTGCAACGCAGGTTGCCTGAGCGGCGAACAAGAACAAATCCGAGCGTTTGCGCGTTTTTCGCAGCTGCGCCAGTTGGGCGGCGATACCGGCCGCGAAAAAGGCGATTAGGCCGAGGCTTTGCTCGATCCGGCCGTGCAGCAGATCGATCATAATGCTGCGGCTTTCCGAGACGTGGTCGAGCCAAATACTGTTGAGGACCTTCGGTAGTTGCCCCATCGGTCCAGCGAGGCACTTCGGTTCGAGCAGGCCGAACAGCGCGACGCCCATGAGCGCGGCACATCCTGTGATCGCCAAGCGGATCATCAGCGGCCAGCGCACGTTTTGTGAGAGCACATATGCCAATCCGCCGCCGCCAGCAGCCAGAAGGGCAACCAGGTTGAGTGAGATCGCATCGCATCGGATATCCAGCCAGTGCGACGGCGGAATGGTGAGCAAAAATGCTCCCGTAAACGTTGCGGCCAAGGCCATAACGAAGGCGCGCGCCGGACGTGCGGCGTTAGGATCGAGCAAACCCCAGAGTGCGACGAAGACTGCGAGCGCCGCGACCGGTGCCAGGGCTTCGTAGCCAATCGCAATGGCAATGCCGCTGAGGGCTCCAGCGAACGCCCAGTGTTTGACCGATTGCGCATTGGCGAACACGAACAGCGCTGAGCTGACGCTGGCTGCGATCATCACATTGTGGTGGTCGATGCGGCCAGCGTCGAATTGATAGAGGCCGAGCGGCAGCAGTATGACGAGCAGCAGCGCGATCCAGCCCGCTTGCGCGCCAGCTGTCGCGACCGCGGTGCGATGAACAACATAGAGCAGCGGCGCCAATGTCATCATCGGCCAGACAGCGCGCACCGCGATTTCTGCCATCTCAACCGGTATGACGAGCTGGCATAGCATCAGCAGGGTCGCGATCGGCAGGTCGATCAAGCGCGACCAATGCGAGAGCATGCCGCCGGCGCCGCCGATGGTCATTGTCGAGGTATCATACCACGGCGCGCCAGCCATCAGCTCGCGCACCTGGATCAGGCGCGCGGCATCGTCCATGTCGCCGAGCGAATGCGTCAGGCCTTGGCCGGTTGTGAGCCAGGCCTTGGCTGCAATGATGGCTAGTGCTGCGAGCCAAGGGGCCGAGACTGGCCAGCGCGCGGCGTGTCCGTTGAGCCCGCGCGGAGGTGCGGCTTGTGCGATGTTTGCCGTCATTGGGGCCCCTCGTCGATGCAGCTGCACAATAGCTGCGCTGGATTAGGGGAGCGTAAACGGCCGTGGTTAGAAGTCTTTTGATCCTTCGACCGCAAATGTATCAGCCCGTCAGTGTTTGTTTACCCTTCCTGCCTAGTCTGGCGGCTAACGCGGGGGTCCGGCCTTCTTGGGCGCGCCGCATGGCTGAAGCAGTGATTGCAGCGCAGGCTAGTTCATGTCTCACAGTGACGTTCTTGTTATCGGCGCCGGTCCTGCCGGGCTGACGGCCTCTTATCTTTTGACCAAGCAAGGCATCTCAACAACAGTGATCGAAGCGGATCCGGTCTATGTTGGCGGCATCAGCCGAACGGCCAACTACAAGGATTTCCTGTTCGACATCGGCGGTCACCGGTTCTTTTCGAAATCGAAAGAAGTGGTCGATCTGTGGAAAGAAATTCTGCCGCAGGATTTCATTTCGCGTCCGCGCCTGTCGCGCATCTACTATGACGGAAAATATTATTCATATCCGCTTAAGGCGTTCGAAG
>JANMOL010000453.1:0-3949 GCA_031369245.1 Hyphomicrobium sp.
GAGCTTACGGCCATGGCGGCCCCAGAGAAGTAATTGGCAACGGTTGCAGTTGCGACGAGACATGTTTCGGCCTTGGCCCACCCGGCCAGGGCCGAAATGCTATCGTTCCAGTGAATACACTACGGCGATCATTGTTTCGTAGGGCGTGGTTGCCAAAAAATGCGAAAAGGCCGGGACAAACCCGGCCTTTATTTATTGCAGCGATCTGTAGAGCCAGTGGCCTGGCGCTACTTGCACTTGTTGAAGTCGGGACGGTTCGGCGCGCAGAAACTGCCGCCGTAGGGGCCTGGCAGCGACTTTCCATCGAATCTCGCCTTGACGATTTTCGACTTGGTGATGTCCAGGCGCGAATTGGGGCAGCCCGCCTTCGCCGCGGCAATGCAAGCCGCTTCCGTGGAGACCATTTCTTCCTTGTCGCACGACTTCGAGCCGCCGCACTTGGAGTAGGATTCACTTTCCTTGCCGGCGCAGGCGGTGCGGTTGATATTGACGATGCATTCGCCGGCAAAAGCTGGCGATGTCAACGCTGGGTCAAACGATGCCAACGATAGGCCGAATAGAGCGGCGAGAGCGCTAGACTTTTTCATGACAGTTCCTCTTTCTCAACACTACGAAAGAGCCGCTGGTTCCGCGTCTGCCTCCCCCCGCAAGCTCTCGCAAGCTTCTGCAAAACGGACATGACGAGCCTATGACATGACGGGTGGCCGCCTCACGGGCCTGCGAACCCTGGCACCCGGGCAAATAGCGCTGCCAGCCGTAACGGCCGCAGGCTAGACCACGCTGCTCAATTCGCTGTTCACCGCTCGCTCACTTGTTGGCGGTCATGACCGGAGCGCGCCGCATGAGTTCGTCGATGCGGCCGCGTTCCTTCTGGAATTCGGCCAGTTCCTTGCCAGCCAGTTTGCGCTCACGCGGCACCTGGATCGACATCGGATCGACGAAACGGCTGTTGACCAGAACTTCGAAGTGCAAATGCGGGCCCGACGATAGACCCGTAGAGCCGACATAGCCGATGATTTGGCCTTGCCGGACCTTGACGCCTTCGGTGACGCCTTGGGCGAAACGCGCCATATGACCGTAGGCTGTGTGATAGCCGTTGGCGTGGCGTATGCGAATGTAATTGCCGTAGTAGCCTTTGTGGCCAGCTTCCTCGATCACACCGTTGCCGGACGCGAGAATGGGTGTGCCGGGTGCGGTTGCCCAGTCGACGCCGGTATGCATTTTTCGGGTATTGAGCAACGGGTGGTAGCGGACCCCGAAGCCAGACGTCAGGCGGACATCATCGCCGCGCACCGGTTTGCGCATCAGGAACTTTTTCGAGTTGTTGCCTTCATCGTCGTAATAGTCGATCGCCCCATCGGGTGTGCGGAAACGATAGAAGCGGTAGAACGTGCCGCCGCTGTTGACGGCGGTATACAGCAATTCGCCAGGCGGCCCGTCGGTCGATTGCTCATCCTTCATGTCGAAAAACAATTCGACTGTATCGCCCGGCCGGACGCGGCGGCGGAAATCGGTATCGAAGGCATTGACGCGCAGAACCTGCAGGATCGTTTCCGGCGGCAGGCTTTGCATCATGCCGGCGTGATAGACGCTGGAATAGAGTGTTGAGGCGGCCGGGCTGTCGCCATCACCGGTTCCAGCATTTTTAATTTCTTCGTTGATCAGCGATTGGGCGGAGGCCACAAATTCACCAGCGGCGTTGCGCGTGACGGTGACGAGATGATCGTGGCCATCAGAAAAAATTGAGAAGCGCGCTGGCTCTTTTTTGTCGGGTTGGGTGAGCGAAGGGACGCGCGTGATGCGGACTTCTTGTCCGGGCACGAGCGCTGCCTCCGGGAAAATGCTGTGAGCCGAGGCGATCATTTCGCGGGCCTGCCAGGGTTCAGCTCCGGCATCGGTGAGAATTTTCAAGAGCGCATCGGACCTGCCGACCTTGACCACGCTGACTTCGCCGCCTTCGAACAGATCGGCCGGATCGTCAGGTGCATCCGGACTTTTCAAAATATCGGTCGTGTAGGCTTGCGGTGCGGGGACAGTTTTGGAGGGCGCTGAGGCGGCGTCGGATGCGCCCGGCGGCGGCAGTTCAGGGACACCGTCGAGGGGTACACCGGCCGCACCAGCATCGCTGCCATCGGCGGGCGGCTCGGCCGTGCGTTCTACGAGGTCTTGCACTTCCTGGCTGTCGAGTTCCTGGCCGTCTTCGCCCGGCAGGATGCCGCCGAGCAATTCCACAACTTTGATCGAAACATCCGTGCGGCTCAATCCGCTGCCGGCATTTTCGTCGGCGTCTTCGTTCGAGCTGACGGGCGCGTTGTTGGCGTAGAGCTTGAATGGATTGAAGGGCGGGATCGATTCTGTAAAACTCGACGGCACGGGCGCGAGGCGCGCGACGATGCGGGCATAAGGTTTTTGGCGAACGTACTCGCGGCCGTCGCGACGGCTCTTGGATGACTCGTGAATGATGTAGCGGGTCGAGAGGGCGCCGGTGGTCAATTGCAAGCGGTCGACTTTGGGAGAAACCCATTTCAGTCCGTCGGCATTTTTCGGGGTTGGCTGGAGCGGCTGCGGCATGGCTCCGTCGCGCATGCTCTGAAGCGCTGGCAGCAGGCCATCGTCGCCGCCGTTGTTATCGGACGAGCCGTAGACCACGACGAGAATGGCAATCGCGCCGACGGTTGCGGCGAGGCAGGTGCTGAGCATCCAGCGGAAGCGGCCGCCTTGGCGCGGCTCGACATGGTCGGCATCGTAAATGTCTTTGAAGAACGTGCCGCCGCGGCCGCGATAGGTATCGGGCAGGGCGCGCGTCTGGGTTTCCAGCGCGAGGGCACCGTCAGTCTCTCGAACGAACTTTCTCCGCCGGAGCAGCACGTCTCGTCGTCTCCCCTCGCCGTCTGCCCCGGGCCAATCAGCGTTTCCGCGGCGGCCGACGGTCGTTGCCCGTGTCCGTCAAGGCCCGTGTCCGTCAAGGCCCGTGTCCACCAAGGCCCGTGTCCACCAGGACCCGTGTCCGCCAAGTTTGGCGGGCATTGAGATAGCGGATGCCACCATCGCCCGGCTGCACAATTCGGCTGCACGACGCGGCTGCACAACCCCGGCTGGACTGGCGCGCCAAAGCCCGTCGTGCGCCGGATTGCGTGCCCGGTGCGCCGTTTCTTGCGCCAGCGAAACGCCGACAATCCCTATGCGTCGTACGACGATTTTAGCCGGCGCCGCTACGGCCTTCCGCAGTTGTACGCCGCCGTTTCGGCATTTCACGCCTAAAACCGGGCAGAGTCGTGGCGAAAACCTGGCTAGAACCCTGATCGCCAAGCGCGCGTTACCAAGCCCGTATTGAGGCCGTCCGGTAACCATGAAAGCCGATGTTTTTCAGAGCTCTAGCGTCCGTCATCCACATGGCAAAGATTTTTTAATTTGGCTGTTGACACCAAGGCGGCGATATTGTTTAAACGGGGGATGGACGGAGCACTCGCTGCTTCGCCGCCCTTTGGGGCATTAAACCTCGAAACTCTGAAGGCCCAAGCCGGTCTATTGCGGTGAGGGTCTCGTTGTCTCGGAAAACCCGGTGGTACGCCGCCGGATAGGTTTACTGTTCTCAAAATTGCTCTTTGACAATTGAATTTGAAGGAAGGGAAACGCAGACGGCGGGGTCCTGGCGGGTTTTGGTCGCAAGATCAAAGCTACACAGACTCTGGATACTCTGCGTTTCACTAACCATCACCGTGACGTTCGCTTCGGGCAACTGGAGAGGGCGTCATAGTGTGAAGGTGCCCGTTACGCAGAATACTTGGATTAACCTCCAAGCCAAAAAACCAGAATCAAATCTTTCAACTTGAGAGTTTGATCCTGGCTCAGAACGAACGCTGGCGGCAGGCCTAACACATGCAAGTCGAGCGCCCAGCAATGGGAGCGGCAGACGGGTGAGTAACACGTGGGAACCTTCCCTATAGTA
>JANMOL010000496.1:0-2576 GCA_031369245.1 Hyphomicrobium sp.
CTTCTTCGAGATCGCCAAACCGACCGTGTTCGAGCGCCTGGTGGTAATGCTGGTGCAATGGATTTTCTATGTCGGCTTCTTCCTGCTGTACCTGGTGTCGGCGCGCACGGCGCACCGGGTGGTCGGCTATTTCGAGGAAGAAGCCGTCATCAGCTACACCTTCTATTTGCAAGAGCTCGACGAAGGACGTTCGCCCGGCGCAAAAAAGAAGAGCAACGGCAAGAAGCAGGCGGCGGAATAGCCTTCCCGCCGCATGACTTTAATCGCCCCCCATGATAGTTGAACGATGAGCCTGCGGCGACGGATGCTGCCGCGGACAAGCGTGGGGGCGCAATCGCGAGATCGCGTAGATCAAGAAATGGCCGCTGATCCTAGAAGCTGGGCGTCGCGTCTCATCCGCAATCCCGTCGCCATCATCGGGGCGATAGGCAGTCTCTTCGTCGTCTTCGCCAATGCCGAGGGCGCCATCGACGGCGTCAACCGGCTGTGGCACCGCTGGACCGCTCAGCCAGCGTTTCTGGAAAGCACGTGGCAGGGAGAATGGAAATCGCGCGACGGCTACCTCTATGCCTTCGCCATGCAGCTCGACACGGCCGGCAGCGGTGACGCCACGGGAATGATTAGCTGGCAACTCAAATCCACGCCCCAAATTTCGCATCTGTCAAAGCGCATCGGCGCCACCGGCATCGAATATGTCTCAGGCCAATTTGACCACACCAAAGGCCTCGCGACGGTCTCAGGCTACAGGGTCTCTGACCCAACGCTGCTGGCGCTCGACTCCTACAAATTCCAGATCAAGCCCGATCAGATTTCGTTCGTCGGTATGTCGAAACACCGCGGCGAATGGGAAGCCCAAGCCGGCGGAACGGTGATCGTGACGGAGAAGCATTGAATGCGGGCCGGTTGCCGCCGGCAAAAACCAGCCAGCGGAGTAATGTCAGCAGTACGAATTGCAGTCTGTTCATCCCCGGTCTTCCTTACCCGCGCATCTGTGTTAAACTACCGGCATGAACCGCATCGACCGCATCGCACCGCTGATCGACGCCCTCCCCGACGACGTCTTCGAAGACTTCGTTGCCGCGGCCGCGCACGCTGCGGGAGATACCACCATCTACGCAAAACTGTCGGAAGCACAGCGGGCGGACATCGATACCGCCATCGCCCGTCTTAACGCCGGTGATGGCGTCGCCTACGATGCCGTGAAGGCGCGCATCGCTGCGAAACTGAGAGCGGCGGGCGCATGAGGATCGTTTTCGATCCGCGCGCTGCCGACGACCTCATTTCCCAAATTGATTACCTCATCGCACACAACGCGCTTCAAGCCGCCGCGCGTCTGAAGCTGCGCTGCGACGCGTTCTTTGAAGATTTCCTAGCGCGCCATCCGCGAGCGGGCAAACATATTGCTGAGCGCGATATCTGGGAAACATGGATGCCGGGAACCCGTCTCGTTATCTGGTACCGCTTCGCCGGCGACGAACTGCAAATCGTCCGCATCTGGCACGCGGCGCAGGATCGCGAGCGCGGCGTAGTGTGATAGTGAGGAGGTTTGATGGATAGCCTAATTCGGCGACTCAAATGGAACGAATTTGAAACTCATTTTCTCTGGATGAATCTTGGCAATGGCATCACGAAGCTTGTCATGAGTTTCAACAAGCGTTTTCGATAGACTCGCCGATTGCTCAACAATTCCAGCTGTCAGAAACTTGAGTTCATTCTCCGTGTGATGCCCCAATAGCTCAGTGAATTTATTCGAATCTACCTGCCCTCCGACTGGAATAATTTTCCCAAGCGCTGGAAAGACACTCTCAAGAAGTATTTTTTCTCTGCGCTTAACCAAATTTCGGAGCGACCTAAATCGTCTCTGCTCAAGTATCAGCTCCGCAAAACAGTTTGCCTCTGATGTATCGAGCAAGAAAGAAATGGCGTCGTCGTTAAGGTCCGAGACGGCCCAAACCGACACGTATGAAACATTCATGTTCAGCCATGCATCGGGCTTTTCATCGTAAGGCAACACCACTTCCTTACGATATTGCGCAACCACGCTCAACATCTCGGACAGCACGTAAATCGCTCGTTTGGAAGCACTCAGTTGACGTTTTTCCTCCTCGCGATTTCTGCGGAAATATTCAAGCAGAAACGCTGATCCAGCACCTAAAAATGCCGCGAAGAGCGTTGTTATTGGGTTAAGCCAATCAAAAATATGGGCCGATTCTGTTGACACCGTGCGATCCATTCAATGCGAGGTCTTTTGCCAACACTATTGCACTTGGCAAACACTGAAAAGTGCAACTACTGACGCTTTGGTGGTAGGGCTAGCGCCGCCTATCGGCACCAAACACGCGGTTGGCCCCCTCCGTCATCCCGGCACCCGCGAAGGCGGGCATAAACTCCGGCCGGGACCCACGACAAGCTTCAACGAGCGTGATCGCAAGAACCGTGCGCGCCCACCATATCCACCTGCATTCCCGGGCGAACAACGAAGCGCGAGCTGTGGTGTGGAGACCCGGGATCGCGTCCGTTGATATCACGCGCTCTGTCGATTGCACCTGATCCCGGCTCTGCGGCGCACGTTTGAC
>JANMOL010000540.1:0-5114 GCA_031369245.1 Hyphomicrobium sp.
CGACGAAGACATCGAAGCGCTGGTCGATGACGGCGTGGCCCACATGCACAACCGCATCAAGGTCACCGCCTTGACGGTCATTGCCGGGACGATGGGCCCGCAGACGGCAAGCTTAACGCTTGAGATCGACGGCCAGGCTAAAACGGTGCAAAGCACCGGCAATGGCCCGGTCGATGCGACCTTCAATGCCATCAAGATGCTGGTGCCGCACGAGGCGCGCCTCGACCTTTATCAGGTCCACGCCGTGACTGAGGGCACCGACGCCCAGGCCGAAGTCTCGGTCCGGCTGGAGGAGGAGGGGCGGATCGTGACCGGCCGCTCGGCCGACCCCGATACGCTGGTTGCGTCAGCCCGCGCCTACGTCGCGGCCCTCAGCAAGCTGGTGGTTAAGCGCCAGAAATTGGCACAGGCCCAGCAGGCGGTTTAACGCCAAGACGTCAGTCAGACCTCAGTCAGACTTCAGTCTGGCTCGAAACGCGCATCGCCAGCCCGGCCATCGGGCGCTAAAATACGCCGTATCCGGCCGTCTATGCCGGGTACGGAGTGTCCGGCACGCGCCTTGCTTCTGCCACCCCGTCAGCGTGATTAATGGGCCGCTAACTACAACAGCCAAATTGCCGTACTCCTCGCAAATAGGGACCTATGTAAAGCGTCATGTTCCGGTTTGGCGTTAAAAGCGTTCTGTCAGACGACATTGCTATCGATCTTGGTACAGCCAATACGCTTGTCCATGTGGCGGGCCGGGGCATCATTATCGACGAGCCGTCGGTCGTTGCGATCCGCTCGCGCGGCGGCGTTCGCGATGTGCTGGCCGTCGGCCAGAAGGCAAAAATGATGCTCGGGCGCACGCCCGAAAGCATCGAGACCATTCGCCCGCTGCGCGATGGCGTGATCGCCGATTTCATCGCGACCGAGGAGATGCTCCGCCAGTTCATCAGGCGCAGCAAGAACATGTTCGAATTTTTGCGGCCGCGTATTTTGATTTGCGTGCCGGCCGGCGCCACGCCCGTCGAGCGGCGCGCCGTTTACGAAACGGCGGTTTCGGCGGGTGCGCGCAAAGTCTATCTGATCGAAGAACCGGTAGCGGCTGCCATCGGTGCGGGATTGCCGGTCGATGAGCCAGCAGGCTCCATGGTCGTCGATATCGGCGGCGGCACCACAGACATTGCGGTGCTGTCGCTCGGCGGCGTAGTGCAGGCCCGCTCGCTGCGCTGCGCGGGCAATGCGATGGACGAGGCGATCGTGCGGCATGTGCGGCGCAATCATCAGTTGCTGATTGGTGAAGCCAACGCCGAGCGGATCAAAGTTGAAGCCGGTTCCGCCTCGCGCGCCGTCAATGGCGAGACGGCCGAAATTTTCATTCGCGGCCGCGATCTGCGGCAAGGTAAACCCAAGACGGTTGTGCTCGGTCCGCAGGACATCGCCGAAGCGCTGGAATCGCCGATTGAGGAAATAGCCGAGTTCATTCAGCGCGCGATCGAAGATCTGCCGCCCGAAATATCAACCGATATCTGCGAGCGCGGTATTCATCTGACGGGCGGTTGCGCCAATTTGGCCAAGCTCGACGAGGAACTCGAGCGCCGCGTGGGGGTTAAGTTCAATATCCCCGAAAAGCCTGAGAATTGCGTCATTTTGGGTTCAGCGGCTATTCTGGCCTCGCTCAAGGAGCGCGAGCATCTGCTGATCAAACCGTAACACTGGTTAACGGGGTTCGCAGCGTGCCGGACGTGACCTGATGGAAGACGCCGATGGCTCGCCTCAAAGATGAGAAATTCAATCTGATGCGCCGCGGCGGTTCAACGCCGGGTGTGGCGGGGCGCGTTCGGGTTTTGATGCCGCTGCTGATTTTCGTTTCGCTGGGATTGATGCTGCTGAGCCGTCTCAACCACAGCGCGCTGGCGGACGCGCGCTGGCGGATCGCTGAATGGATGAGCCCGGTGCTGCAAGCCGCCATCGTTCCGCTCGAGCCGCTGCGGCGCATGGGCCGGCAGATCGCAGCGCAAGTCGATATGTCGGCTGAATTGCAGCGGCTGCAGGTTGAGAACCAAAAGCTCAACAGCTGGGAATGGCGCGCGCGTGAGTTAGAGCGCAAGCTCGCTGACCTCGAAGCCTTGACCAAGGTCGTCGAAGAGCCGCGTCTTGAGTTCGTGACGAGCCGGGTGATCGCGGATTCGAGCGGCGCATTTGTGCGCAGCGTCATGATCAACGGCGGGCGCGAGCAGCGCATCAAAACGGGGTATCCGGTCATCAATGCCGATGGGCTGGTCGGCCGGGTTGTCGAAACCGGCGCGAACTCGGCGCGCGTGCTGCTCTCAACCGATCTCAACAGCCGGATCCCGGTGTTGATTGGCAGCACCGGCGTGCGCGCCATTCTGGCCGGCGACAATGGCTCCGAGCCGCGCCTGATCTACGTGCCGCAGGACGCCAAGATTACGGTTGGCGAGGATGTGGCCACATCGGGAACTGGCGGGCTGTTTCCGCGTGGCCTGCGGATTGGGACTGTAACCGGCGATCTGGCGTCGCCGCGCGTGCAACTGCGCGCCAAACTCGACCAGCTTGAATATCTCAGCGTGCTGTTCTTCGATGATCCATCGCGCGCGATGTTGGGTGAACCGGCGGCCAGCACCGTCAAGGGCGCAGCCCAGCACGATGTCCCGCCGGATGTCGCAGCAGCGATCCGAGGGCAGCCGTGAGTATTTTGATCTGTACCGGCAGATGGACCTTGGCCGCGCTGCAACGGCCCTGGCAGCGGAGCGCGCGATGCATCCGCTGAAATACATCGCGCCGGTGGCGTCAATTGCGGTGCTGGCCCTGATTGCCGCCTTGCCGTGGGGACTGCCGTCCGAGGATCGCTTTTTTCTGCCGTTGCTGCCCGTCATCGCCATTCACTATTGGAGCCTGCGCTACCCCGCGATGATCCCCGAGTGGTTCGTGTTCGTCACCGGGCTCGGGCTCGATATTCTGACGCACGGGCCGCTTGGCTACTGGGCGCTGATCTATCTCGCAGCTCACAGTCTCGCGGTCCTGAGCGAGCCGTTCGGGCGCAGTGGGCAGATCGCGCGCATTGTCCTGTTCGTGCCGTCGCTGCTGGCGGTGGCAGCGCTGGCATGGGCGGTCTCGTCGGTCTATTTTTTCGAGCTGGCAGATTGGCGCCCCTTTGCACTTGGGGCCGGTCTGGCCGCACTCGGCGGACTGATGATCATACCTGTTCTGCATGTGCTCGCAGGCTCCAAGCCTGGCCGCGCCAACGCCAACCTCGCGCGCGGGGTCTGATCGATGCTCAAGCATGACAACGAAGAGAAAGCCGCCAAACAACGCTTTTCGCGGCGGATTTTTCTGCTCGGCGGTGCGCAGGCGGCCGGCTTCGGACTGGTCGGCTGGCGGCTCTTTCAATTGCAGGTCATCGAAGAAGGGCGCTATGCGCCGCTGGCTGATGAAAACCGCATCAATCTTCAGGTCGTAGCGCCAAAACGCGGGCGTCTTTTTGACCGGCGCGGACTGGTACTGGCTGACAACGAAGAAACGTTTCGCGCAACCCTGACACCGGCCACCACGCGCGACATCAGTGGGTCGCTTTCAGCGTTCCGCCGGATCGTACCGTTGACGCCGGATGAAATGGAAAAAATTCTACGGCGCGCTAAGAAGCAAAGCCGCAATATTTCGATCCCAATCGCGACCAACATTACGTTCGATCAGGTGGCGCAAATCAACCTGATGGCACCGCAGCTGCCGGGCATCCGGACAGAAATTCTGTGGCAGCGGAGATACCACGGCGGCGCGCCGGCCGGACACGTCATCGGCTATGTCGGCAGCGTTGAGCGCCTCAGCGTCGATGATGATGCGGTGATGCGCTTGCCTGAAATGCGCGTTGGAAAAAGCGGTGTTGAAGCCGGGCTCGATGTTGAGCTGCGCGGCACCGGCGGCACGCAAAAGATTGAAGTCGATGCCCGCGGCCGCATCGTCCGGTATCTGGAAAGCAGCCCGGCCAAACCCGGCCGCGATATTGTGCTGACCATTGACACAGCCTTGCAACGCCAGGTTCTTGAGCGGCTGCAAGCTGAGCGTCGCGCGGCCTGCGTCGTGCTCGATATTGCCGGCGGCGAAATCGTCGTGATGGCCTCGACGCCGGGCTATGACCCTGCCGAGATCGCTGATGGCATCAGCGACGACGCCTGGCAGCGCCTGATGCTGTCGGACGACAAGCCGCTGTTGAACCGCGCGATCGGCGGCCAGTACCCGCCCGGTTCGACCTTCAAGATGGTGACGGCGCTGGCCGCTCTTCAGGCCGGATTGGCCGATCTCAAAGAGCGCGTGCGGTGTAACGGGCAATACGAATTAGCCGATCAGACCTATCGCTGCTGGAAGCGCTCGGGCCATGGCGCGATGACGCTGCACGAGGCCATCCGCTCATCGTGCGATGTGTATTTTTTTGAGATGGCGCGGCGGCTCGGGATCGAAGCCCTGGCCGAAACCGCTCGCATGCTCGGGCTGGGCCAGACGTACGCGTGCGGGCTTGTCCAGCAAAAGGCCGGTCTCGTGCCAGACCCCGATTGGAAGCGCGGCCGCTGGAACGCTGGATGGCTTGGCGGCGAAACCGTTCTGGCGGGTATTGGCCAGGGCTACATGCTCTCGACGCCGCTGCAACTTGCGGTCATGACGGCGCGCATCGCGAGTGGAAAAATCATCGAGCCAACACTGGTCAAACGCGACGCTGCAACGCCGCTGCCGATTTTTGAAAGTCTCGCACTGAATGATGCGCACCTCGAGGCAGTCCGCAAAGCGATGATCGCGGTTGTTAACGAAGACGGTGGAACCGGCAGTAAAGCAGCGCTCGGCGGCGATCGGCCAGTGGTCGCTGGCAAGACCGGCACGTCGCAGATCAGCCGGGCCTCCAGCGAAAGCCCGCAGGCCGATTTGTTATGGGAACAGCGCGACCACGCGCTGTTTGTCGCGTACGTCCCAGCCGACGCGCCGCGCTATGCGTTTGCAGCCATCGTCGAACACGGCGGCGGCGGTGGATCAACCGCTGCGCCACTGGTGCGCGACGTGATGAACATGGTGCTCGAACTCGATCCGATCGCCCATGAGGGGGTGTCGGGCACGGCCGCGCCGCT
>JANMOL010000572.1:0-7676 GCA_031369245.1 Hyphomicrobium sp.
AGGACGTCGCCGATGAAGATGGCCGCGCCGCTCAGGGTGACGCCCGCACCGGCGAGCTGGCGCGGGCCGAGGCTGAAGCCCAACGGCTCGACGCTGAAGCCCGCGCCTTGGCGCTGCTGTCGAACACCCTGGCGGCGATCGAACAAAGCACGCGGCAGAGCTATTTTGCGCCCGTCACGCAACGGCTCGAGCCGCATCTCAACCGGGTCTATGGTCAAGCAACCGCTGGATTTCGTGATGCGTTTGCGCTCGGCACGTTAACGCGCGGCGGCGGTGTGGAAGATGTCGCAACCTTGTCTGACGGCACACGCGAGCAACTGAGCGTGCTGGTGCGCCTCAGCTTTGCTGAGCTGCTGGCCGAGCGCGGCGCACCGGTGCCGCTCGTACTCGACGATCCGCTGGTCTATTCCGATGATGCCCGCTTGGCGGCGCTGTGTGCCTGTCTGGCGGGCGCAAAAACAGTGCCGCAAATCATTGTGCTGACGTGCCGCGAGACGGCGTTCCAGGTTTTACCCGGCCGCCGCCTTGCGATCAGCGCTTGGCGGCCGGGTTAGAATTTTATTTGCCAACTCAGTTGACGAATTCGGGTCAGTTGGCGAATTCGGGCAACGACGGCGGCGACGTCAACGCCGCGGCCTCGGTCTTGAGCAGCATGGAGCGGGGATCGTCTGCCGTGCGGCGTGACTTGCCCTCGAACATAGCGCCCTGCTCGATCGACAGCGACTGGTGATAGATGTCGCCCTCGACTTGGCAGGTCGCCTGCAGCATGACGCGCTTGCTGTGCACCGACCCCATCACATGACCGCGCACGATCACTTCCTCAGCGATGATGCCGCCCTGGATCGTAGCCGTTTCGCCGACGACAACGTGGCTGCCGTGAATATCGCCTTCGACGATGCCATCGACCTGGACTTCACCCTTGGAAATCAAATTGCCGTTGATCGTCAAATCCGGACCGATGATCGACATCGACGGCCGCTCGGCGGTGCGGGTGCTGGCGAGGATCGGACGGGCAGGGAATGCGGGCGCGCCGTCATGGCCGGCAAAGGCCGGTTGAACTTTTACGGCGTCTTGGTCGGCTCTGCGGAAGTTCGGCAACATATGACATTCCCCTCTGACACAACTTAAAGCAACATACCAGAACGTAAAGACAGGCGAACGCCGAACACCGCGCCCGCAATAACGCTGGTGATTCGGCTAACACCTTTACCCGCGAGGGTCAGCCTAGGCGCAAACGCTATCCACGGCAAATCCCCAGCTTTTGCCCCATTAACGCGATTGTGCGACCTGACTGTGGCTGCAGATCCACGATTGTCTGAGTGTTGGCCGGCCGGCCGGCTGCGCGCCGCTCGTTGCCGAGCCTAGTCCTTGAGCGCCCGGACGGCAGCCAGAACGTCAGTTGCGTGGCCGGGCACTTTGACCTTGCGCCAGCTTTTGGCGATGCGGCCGGTCTTGTCCACAAGGAAGGTCGAGCGTTCGACCCCCATGTACGTCTTGCCGTACATCGATTTCTCAACCCAAACGCCGTAGGCCTCGGCGGCGGTTTTGTCCTCGTCGGCCGCCAAGCGAAGGCTGAGATCGTGCTTGGTGATGAATTTCTTGTGGCTGGCGGCGCTATCGGGCGAGATCCCAATAATGTCGGCGCCGGCGGCTGCAAAATCTGCCGCCATACAGGAAAAGTCTTTCGCCTCGGACGTACACCCGGAGGTATCGTCTTTCGGATAGAAATAGACGACCACGGCGCGGCCCTTAAGTTTTGACAACTGAATGGTTTTTCCGCTTTCGTCGGGCAGCTTGAAGTCAGGGGCTTTGTTGCCGTCTTCGAGCATGGGTATGTGCCTTTCTTTTGTCGCTTTTAGACTCGCACGTGCCAGTCTACGTCATTGAGTGGCAAGAGGTTTGCCGGGTTTACGGTGCGCGGTCGGCGGGGGCCGGTTTCGCGACCCCGCGCGGGTGCACGAAACGCCGATGCGGAGCGGTGGCGCAAGCCGCCGCACACGGCGATGAGGAGCGGCGTTGAACGACAGCACGACAGGTCCACGCCGCACCCAGGGACGTCCGGCACCTGCTGCCAGCCGGACAGCGCCGCCGCGCCTGCCCGAGAGCGGTCATCGCCCGATCATCGTCACCGCTGGGCCAGCTCAGCCCGCTGCCCAAGCGCGGGCCGCGGCCAGCGCTACCCAGCAGGTCCTGCGGGTCTGTAGAGGCAGTCTGTACGTCATCGTGCCGATGCTGATGCTGGCGCTGATGGCGGCTGGCATTCTTTATGTGCGCTTGCGTCATGGCCCAATTGCCCTCGACATCGTGGTGCCGCCGATCGAGCGCGGTATCAACGCCGAACTGTCGAGCAACTCGGTCAAAATCCAAGGCGCTGAATTGCGTCTGGGTGACAGCGGCGGACTGGAATTCCGCTTGCGCCAGTTGAGCGTGCTGGAATCCGATGGCGATCCGGTCGCGTCCGCGCCGCTTGCCGCCGTCGGAATTTCGAGCTCGGCGCTGTGGCGCGGGCGGATCGTGCCGTCGCGTATCGAGCTCATCGATCCCGAATTCAATCTGGTCTACACCGACGATGACGGTCTTGCCCTCGATAGCATCAAAGTGCCTGTAAGCGATGTGCCTGTAATCGATCTGCCTGAAAAGGCCGATGCCGCGGCAACCGGCGCGCCGGCAGCCCCGCGCGCGGAAGCGACGATTGAAAAAACTAAACCGCAACCTCATCAACTCAACCTCGTAAAGATGCTGAGTGACGCGTCCCATCGCGCCCGCCGGCGGATGGACGCCTCGGGCTATCTGACGGAATTCGGGCTGCGCAACGCCAGCGTCGTGCTTGAATATCTTGGCCAGAAGAGTGTCTGGAAGGTTCCCGAAGCGAGCGTTGATTTCAATCACGCCAAGCGGCGCAGCATCATTTCGGGCCGGGCCACCGTGTCGTCGGCGCGCGGCCCGTGGGCGCTGTCGTTCCTGACGGATGAAAACGAAAAGACCAGCAAGCTGCAGGTCAAAGCCACGATCCGCGATCTGGTGCCAGCGACGCTGGCGTCATCGGCGCCACCGCTGGCCTTGCTGCGCGGCTTTGATTTCCGCGTGGCGGGCGATGCGACGCTCGAACTTTCGACAGCGGGAGATGTGGAATCGTCCGAGATTGCTATCGAAGCCGGCGCCGGCCGGATCACGCATCCAGATTTGGCCCAGCCGTTCGACCTGACCGCCGGGCTTTTTAAGCTCGCCTATGACGGACAAGAGCGCCGCTGGCAGATCAATCCGAGCCCGGTCAAGTGGGCCGATGGCAACATGCTGTTTTCAGGCGGCGTGCGTGATCTCGCGGCCCCCGGCCAGCCGCCAACGTGGCGGTTCGAGATTGCCGGCAACAATGGCGTGCTCGAAGCGCCGGAGTTTTCCGTGCCCTCGGTCAATCTCGACAGCTGGACGGTTGAAGGCGTTATTATCCCGCGCCGCGGCGTGATCGATGTCTCGAAGTTCCGGATGGCGGGCGGCGGCGGTGAGGCGGTCGCGAAAGTCATCACCAAGGCCGGGCCGGCGGGACAAAGCACGCACGCCGATGTGACGCTGTCGCCGATGCCGCTCGCGACCTTGAAAGCACTCTGGCCACGGGCGTTGGCACCGGGTGCGCGCAGCTGGGTCGGCGAACGGGTGACGGCGGCCGATTTCAAAGGCGGAACGGTGCGGTTTGATACCGGTGAGTATGTCGGCGCCGATGCCCCAGCCGCCGCACCGGGCGCGCCGCTTGAGCGGCTTTCGGCAAATTTTGAAGTGGCGGATTCATCCTTCATCCCGCTCGACGGTATGTCGCCGATCGAGGCCCCGCGCGCGCTCGTGCAGATCACCAACAACGCGCTCGAAGTGACGGTGCCAGATGCAGCCGTCATCCTGCCGGGCAACCGGCGCGTGCCGATCAAGGCTGGACGGCTGGCGGCCGCGACCGTGATGGGCTCGAGGCCGGAAAGCGAAATTACGTTTCTGACGCAATCGCAGCTCGCGCCGTTCCTCGAGACGATCGAGCAGCTGCCGGTGCGGGCTGTCAAAGAGGCAGCTCCATTCCCCGCCGCCGGTGACGGCAAAGTCGATGCGCAGATGAAGATCAAGCTGCCGCTGATTTCACATCTCGATGTCGATGACGTGGTGATCGAAGGCAAAGCCAAGATTACCGACGGCCGCTTCGGCAAGGTCGGCGGGCATTTTGATGTGCAAGGCTTTACGCTCGGCCTCGACCTGACCAGCACAACGCTCGATGCTAAGGGCGATCTGCTGGTCAACGGCGTGCCCGCCAAGATCATCGGCCAGCGCATTTTCGGCGCGGATCCCAATCAGCAGCCGCCGATCAAGATCACCGCTGATCTCGATGAGAGTGATCGCAATCAGCTCGGCATCGACGTCAATGACATCGTGCATGGCAGTATCGCGGTCGAGCTGTCATTGCAAAAAGGTGATCGCCCCGAACCCATCGTGAAACTCAAGGCCGATTTGACCAACGCTGAATTAACGATCGACCAGGTTGCGTGGCGCAAGGCGCCCGGCCGCCCAGCCCTGCTGGACGCCGATATTGTAGCGGGCAAAACCCACAAGACCGAGCTGCAAAATTTCAAAGTCTCGGGCGACGACATTGCCATCGAGGGCTGGCTCGGCATCGCTGCCGACAACCGCATGCGCGAGTTCTACTTCCCGACCTTTGCGCTCAATATCGTCTCTCGACTCGAAGTGCAGGGCACGCTCGGCAACGATAATATCTGGAACATCAAGGCGCGCGGACAGACCTTCGATGGCCGCGATCTGTTCCGCTCGCTGTTTTCGGTCGGCGACGGCCAGGATAAAAAATCGAAGCCGGGCAAAGCGTCGAGCGGAACCGATTTGACGGTCGATATCGGCAACGTGCTGGGTGCGTCGGACGCGTCGCTGCGCGGCTTCAAAATGAAACTGTCGTCGCGGGCCGACAAACTCTCGGCCTTCGATGCCAAGGGCATGATGGAGGGCGGTGCGCCGGTTGCCGTTGTCATGGATCAAGCCGGTGGCAATCGCCGCCTGCTGGTCGACTCGACCGATGCCGGTCAGGTCATGCGGCTGCTCGACTTTTATCCCAACATGCAAAACGGCCGGCTTCGGCTGGAAGTCAATCTCGACGGCAAGGGTCCGGCCGAAAAAACCGGCATCCTGTGGGTCGATGATTTCAGGGTTCTGGGCGATCCGATCATCAGCGAAGTGGTCAGCAGCGCCGATCAGGGCCGGCCTGCGATCAACAGCAATAAGCGGGTGGTCCGCGAGACATTTCAATTTGATCGGATGCGCGCCCCGTTCTCGGTCGGCTACGGCCAGTTCGTGCTGGAAGAATCCTACCTCAAAGGTCCGCTGCTCGGCGCTAATCTGCGCGGCAAGGTCGATTTCAAAACCCGGCGTGTGAATATCGGCGGGACCTACATTCCGTTGCAGGGCTTGAACGGCGCGCTCGGCGGCATTCCGCTGCTCGGCCAGTTGATTTCGGGCACGCATGGCGAAGGCATTTTTGGCATCACGTTTGCAGTCCAGGGCCCGTTATCCGAGCCGCAGGTGCTGGTCAATCCATTGTCGATCGTCGCGCCGGGCATCTTCCGCGACATGTTCCAAATGACCTCGGAAAATCCCAAGGTTCAAATTCGCGAGGACAAGACGCCGGCCAAGCCGGTGCAGGAGCGGGTGCGGGCCTCGAGCACAGCGGCACCCGACGTCAAGAAGCCCGTAAAAAAACCCGCAGCCCAGCCCGAAATCGTCGACGGCTGGTCATCATCGACCAATCCGTGAGCCCGGCGAGCGCGGTGATTTAAACCAGCCGCAGCAGCACGTGTTTCTTCTTGCCGAGAGAAAGCTTGATGATGCCGCTGGTGCCGGCGTCGGCGAGTGACAGCGCGGCCTTGTCGTCTGTCACGGCCTGATCGTTGACCTTTAATCCGCCGCCCTGCACCTGACGCCGCGCCTCGCTGTTGGAGGCAACAAGACCGGCTTTGACGAACGCAGCCAGCACACCCATCCCCGCCGCCAGCTCACCGCGCGCCATCTCAATCGAGGGTAAATCGGCGGCCAGTGCGCCTTGCTCGAAGGTTTTCTTGGCGGTCTCGGCCGCAGCTTCGGCTTTGGTCCGGCCGTGGACAAGTGCGGTGGCTTCGGTTGCTAGGATCTTCTTGGCGTCGTTGATGTCCGCGCCCTGAAGGGCTGCCAGCCGGGCGACGTCATCCATCGGCAGCAGCGTGAACAGTTTTAAGAAGCGCGCCACATCGGCGTCTTCCGTGTTGCGCCAGAATTGCCAGTAGTCATAGGCCGGGAGCTGCGCTTCGTTCAACCACACAGCCCCTGAGGCGGTCTTGCCCATCTTCGCGCCCGAGGCCGTCATCAGCAGCGGGCAGGTCAACGCCAGCAGCTGCTCTTTGATGCCCATGCGGCGCCCCAGATCAATGCCGGTGACGATGTTGCCCCACTGGTCCGATCCGCCCATTTGCAAATTGCAGCCGTAGCGTCGCGCCAGCTCGACGAAGTCATAGGCCTGCAGCAGCATGTAGTTGAATTCGATGAACGACAGCTCCTGTTCGCGCTCGAGCCGCAGCTTGGCGCTGTCCATCGTCAGCATGCGATTGACAGAAAAGTGCCGCCCGACATCGCGCAGGAAGCCGATGTAGTTGAGCGGCGCTAGCCACTCAGCGTTATCGACCATGATTGCATCGCTTTGACCCGCGCCGAATTTCAGGAACTGCGCGAACACGCCTTGAAGCGCATTTTTGTTGGCGTCGATCTCTTCGACCGTCCGCAGCGCGCGGGTTTCATCTTTGCCGGAGGGATCGCCGACCCGGGTGGTGCCGCCGCCCATCAAGGCGATCGGCTTGCCCGCGCCCGTCACCTGCAGCCAATGCAGCATCATGATCGACAGCAGAGAGCCGACATGCAGCGACGGCGCGGTGCAGTCGTAGCCGACGTAGGCTACCAGCTTGCCGCCGGCCGCCAGTTTGTCGAGGCCAGCCAGATCAGAGCCCTGGTGGACGAAGCCCCGCTCGGTCATGATGTTCAAAAAGCTGGATGTGTGCGTGGTCATGGGCGTCGAGGCTTTCAGCAAGGCTATGAGGATCGGGCGCGGCGCTCTAGGGTGACGCGACGCCAATCGGCGGCGCTTTCGTTTAAAGCGGCGGCACCATGCACGGGACGGGGCGGATGGGCAAGATTATGCGGGCGCTGGGGCTGATGAGCGGTACGTCGCTCGACGGCATTGATGTCGCCTTCATCGAAACGGATGGCGACGGCGTGCTGGTGCGCGGCCCGGCCGAAACATTTCCCTATGATGCCGGTATGCGCAAACTGCTGGTGCGGGCCATGGCCGACGCCAAGACCGTGACGGCGCGCGATGCGCGACCGGGTTGTTTGGCCGAGGCTGAAGCCGAGGTGACAGAGCGGCATATCACGGCGGTTGCCGATTTTATCGCGCGTCATCAGATCGACCGCGCTTCAATCGACGTGATCGGCTTCCACGGCCAAACGGTGCTGCATCGCCCGCAACAGCAGCTCACACTGCAACTCGGGCTGGGCACTGGCAATCCGCTGTCAGACCAGTTGCGTATGGTCGCGCGCTTGATTGCCGCGCGCAGCACGCTAGGCAACAAACGCCAAGTGTTCATGGTCTCACTGGGCGGCTTTGATTTGCATGA
>JANMOL010000574.1:0-8516 GCA_031369245.1 Hyphomicrobium sp.
GAACGAAATCCGGTAAATAAGGTATGAATAGCCCTGCCAAATGGCTGTTTTCATGTGTTTCAGCCGTTCAATTGAGGATTATCCGCCGTTAAACGTGAAATCGGACGGCCTATACCCAGCCCATCAGCTCGCGGCGCGCAATGGCTTCGACCACGTCAATACCTTCCGGGCTATCGTTCAACGCTGGCAAATAGGCAAATTTTTCCCCGCCATTGTCCTCGAAAATATGCCGGTTTTCGCCGTCGAGTTCCTCGAGCGTTTCCAAACAATCAGCGGAGAACCCGGGTGCAACGAGAACCAGCCGCTTGGTGCCCGTGCGCGCCAGGCTTTCAACCGTCATATCGGTATAAGGCTGCAGCCACGGATCATTGCCAAACCGCGACTGAAACGTCGTCAGCCAGCGCTCTTTCGCAATTCCCAATTTCTCCCGCAGCAGCCGCGAGGTCTTTTGGCAATGGCAATGATAAGGATCGCCCTTCAGTAAATACTTTTGCGGCATGCCGTGAAACGTCGCAATAATTTTCTCGGGTTCGAAATCGAGTTTCGCCAGGCTGGCTTTCATCGAGCGTGCAAGCGCATCGATATAGACCGGATCATCGTGATAGCTCGGCGCGACCCGCACCGCTGGCTGCCAGCGCATTTTCATCAATGCGCGAAACGCCTGATCGCAAGCCGTCGCTGACGTCGCCGCCGCATAGTGCGGATAGAGCGGAATCAGCAAAATGCGATCGCAGCCTTGCTCCTTTAAAGCCTGGATGCGGCTCTCGGTCGAAGGGTTGGCATAACGCATCGCCCAATCGACAACGACCTTGTTGTGGCCTGCCAGCCGCGCCGCTAATCCTTCAGCCTGATTGCGCGTAATCGTCTTGAGCGGACCCTCGTCCTTCTCATTGTTCCAGATCGTCGCGTAGTCCTTGCCCTTCTTGCCCGGCCGCACGGTCAGGATGATCAGGTTGAGGATCGGCCACCATTTCCATTTCGGTTCTTCGATGACGCGCTCGTCTGAAAGAAATTCCTTGAGATAGCTGCGCATCGGCCAATAGCCGGTGCCATCCGGCGTGCCGAGATTGAGCAACAGTACGCCCACCCGGCCGTGGCGAGCGGACGGGTGATCGGCCGGCCATGCCGACCGATCGGGCTCAAAAGTCGTTGTCTTGGCGATTTCGTTCATCAATGGCCTCTCACGCCTCAACGGCCAAGAGACATTAGCGGATCAGACGCGCCGTTGCGACCGGGACGGCCCGGGCGTTTTCGCCGCAAGACGCGGCGCCGATGCCTGGCTGATAGCGGCGGTCGCTTCTATTGTAGAGCCCGGCGGCGCGTTTTCGGCCGTTTTTGGCCACTGGCTATCCCTAGCCTCGGCCGGCTTGGCTTGGCGGCCAAAGTGCCAGTAAGCCGCCATGCGCCGCTGGAACGCGCCGGGCGTCTCGGCCAGCAAACGGCCGCACAGCGGCTCAGCGATCGCCCGCATTGCCGATTGCCGCGTCTGGCAAATCCGCGAAATCTCGGCCAACTGCGCGGCAGACAGGCCGAGGCTGTAGGCCGACTGCTCAAGCATCGCCAGATCGTGATCGTCGCCGAGGATCTGCGAGAGTGCGCGCGCGGCCGCAATCCGCGCCTGAAATTCGACCGGCCAGGCCCGCGACAGCAAGCTCATCTGCCGCCAGTGCCATTGCACCGTTTTGCGCAGTTCGTGAACCGTCTCGGTTGCGGGCTTGTCCGTGGCTTTGGCCAAGGCGCGGCGCCCAGCCCGATAGCTGTCTTCGAGCCCGCGGCTCAGGGCCTCAAATCCTTTGCCTTTGATGCGGATTGTGCTGAACCGCCTGGCTTCCTCAATCAACAACGCCCGCGCTTGCGCTGCGATCTGCGGATCGAGCGGCGCGGGGCGTGCCATCTCCTGGGACATCAAGCCGTCCCGCAAGGGCGCCAGCGCATCACGGTCGCCAGCTCCAACAGTCTGTTCGAGCCGCGACAGCGTTTCGAGACAGACATCGGCTTCGCGCCGGCTCTCCAGCAACCGGCCGATATCGCGCACGGCCGCGTTGCGCGCCTTGGCTTTTTTGGCTCCCATGGCCGGCGCCATCAGGCGGATCAACGCCCGCAGCCGTTTCAGCGACTTGCGGCTTTCGTGCACACCCTTGGCGAAAACCTCGCCAGCACTGAGCTCGTCCAAAGCCTGATCGATCTGGCTGCGCGCAATCCGCCGCAAAGCCTTCTCAAACGGCTCGTCAAGTTTGAACCTGTACGCCATAGGGCTCGCTGCGGCGCTCAACGACGTGAGCTTAAGACATCATCCAAACACCGAAATCACAGCCCCTTGTCACAATCGACTGAGCAAATCCGGCATGGTTAACGCGAGGTGTGGACAACGCTCGCGCTGCCCCCGGACGTCTGCGTCTCAGAATGCTTCGCCCATGCCAGCCAATCCCGGACGCGGGCTTCAGGCTCGGCGTGCGAGATAAAATCAGTGATCACCGCCACGCTGTCGGCTCCGGCTGCGAGCACGCCGCCGGCCCGCGCCGGCGTGATCCCGCCTATGGCAACCAGCGGCAGGGCTCCAATGACGGTTTTCCATTCAGCAACGCGGTCCAGCCCCTGCGGCAGCCAGCGCATCGCTTTCAACTTCGTCTCGTAGACCGGGCCGAGCGCGATGTAGTCGGGCTTGGCGGCCAGCGCGATGGCGCGTTCGGCCACGTCGTGGGTCGAGAGCCCGAACCGCACCCCCGCTCTCTTGATCTCGGTCAGATCAGCCAACGCCAGATCGTCCTGGCCGAGGTGGATGAAGTCGCAGCCCAGATCAAGTGCGGCTCGCCAGTGGTCATTGACGATCAACTGACAGCCATGATCACGGCAGATCGCCAGACTGTCACGGATGTGCGCGCGCACGTCCAAAGCCGTTTGATCTTTCACACGCAGCTGCACCGTGCGCACGCCCAGCGGCACAATACGCCGCATCCACGCGGCATCCGGCACGATCGGATAGAAACGGTCGAGCAGCGGTGTCGCCGCCGTCATGATTTCGGCTCGAAATCAAAAAACGGTGTGCCCGCGACCGGCGTCGAGGGAACCGCCATATCGCGGGCGGCCATCAGGCCTGCCTCGAAACCGAGCCGCCCGGCTTTGACAGCGGCTGCAAACGCCGCCGCCATTTTTACAGGATCAGCAGCCTTGGCGACCGCCGTATTGAGCAACACCGCATCAAACCCGAGTTCCATCGCCGCCGCTGCGTGCGATGGAGCCCCGATCCCGGCATCGACGATCAGCGTCACATCCGGGAAATATCCGCGCATACTTTCAAGCGCTGCGCGATTGACGATGCCGCGCCCGCTGCCGATCGGTGCCGCCCAAGGCATGATCACTTGACAGCCGGCCCGCTGCAGACGCTCGGCCACTGACAAGTCATCAGTTGTGTACGGAAACACTTTGAAGCCATCGCGGCTCAACACCTCCGCTGCTTCGACCAGCCCGAACACATCGGGCTGCAGCGTGTCGTCGTTGGCGATCACTTCGAGCTTGATCCAATCGGTGCCGAACAGTTCGCGCGCCATCTCGGCCGTGGTGATGGCGTCGCGCGCCGTCCGGCATCCAGCCGTGTTGGGCAACACATGAACACCGAAACGCGCGATCAGTTCGAGAAACCGTTCGCCGGTCCGCCCTCCGGCTTGTTCGCGCCGCAGTGACACCGTCACAACCGCGGCCTCGGCGGCACGCACGGCTGACGCCAGCACATCAGGCGACGGATAGCCCGCGCTACCGAGCAGCACGCGCGACGGCATCACCGCGCCATATAGCGTCAGCGCTCGAGGATCATGCAGCGTCGTGTCGCGAATATTCATACCTGACCTTGTCGGTTGGCCTTGCAACGGTGCTTAGCCGCCTTGCCGGGCAGAAACGATTTCAACCCGGTCACCGGGATTGAGCGCTGTGGTAGCACGGCGCGATTCGGCAACGAACTGGCCGTTCAGAGCGGTTGCCACCTTCTGCCCGGAAAACGCCTGGTCTGCGACCAGTTCACTCACCGAGTGCGCGCTGGTTGTGACTGTCCGTCCATTCACAATTACGTCCATCTTCGTGGCCGATCCACCTTGTGCTGCCTGTTGTCCCGGTGTCATCACGGGACAGCCATCACTTAAGCCTTGCCGCGTCCCGCGCCAGGGCATTTACCAAGGGGCTGAGCGTTTTTTTTGGCCAAACGCCGTCAAGTGCTTGATGTGTCCAGATTCCGCCGCACTTCCCCTCTGTGTTGCCGCCCGACCAACCAGGTGTCCCCATGTTTACCGCCTTGATGACGGCCCGGCGCTTTGCGGCGCTCTTCTGGTGCCAATTTCTGTCCGCGCTCAACGACAATCTTTTGAAGAACGCGCTGGCGATGCTGGTCGTCTACAAGCTGGCGCTTGAGAACGGTCCTGTGATCGGCACGCTGGCGGGCGCAGTCCTGATCCTGCCGTTCTTTTTGTTTTCCGCGATCGCAGGCCAGCTGGCCGACAAATACGACAAGGCCTGGATCGCTGCACGTCTGAAGCTGATGGAAATTCCAGTCGCCATCATCGCCGCCACCGGATTTCTGATCCCAAGCGTGCCGCTGCTGTTCGTTGCCTTGTTGATATTCGGCACGCTGTCAGCGTTCTTCGGCCCGGTCAAATATGGCCTGCTGCCTGTCCATCTTGAAACCAGAGAATTGCCCGCTGGCAATGCGCTGGTCGAGGGCGCGACCTTCATGGCCATCTTGCTTGGCACCATGGGCGGAAACTTTGCAGCCTCCAGCGACGCTCACTTGCAGCTGGTTGCCGCCAGCATCGTCGGACTTTCAATCCTGAGCTGGCTGGCCGCACGCCTGATCCCGCCGACCGGATCGGCCGATCCAAATCTCGTCGTCAACCGCAACATCGTGACATCGACGCGCACACTGCTGTCCGACCTCAAAACCGACCAACGCATCTGGCAGGGCGCACTAATCACCTCCTGGTTCTGGGTTGTCGGCGCGGTCGTCCTCGCCTTGCTCCAAACCTTGATCCCGCGCGCGCTGAACGGCACACCGCGGGTCTATACGCTGGCCTTGTTCGCGTTCGCGATCTCGGTCGCTATCGGCTCTGTCGTGGCCGCCAACGCCAGCAAAAACCGGCCCAACATGGCACTCGTTCCGATCGGCGCGCTGCTGATGGGCATGTTTCTGTTCGATCTCGCGTGGCTGACTTCCGGCTTGGTGCCAGCCGCCGCCCCGCTGGGTGTGCGTGATGTGCTGGGCTCGTTCAGCGGCATCCGCCTGTTGATCGACCTGGCGGGTATCGCTTTTGCGGGCGGCCTGTTCATCGTGCCGTCGTTCGCCGCCGTCCAGGCCTGGTCACCCGTTGACCGGCGCGCGCGCGTCATTGCCGGCTGCAACGTGCTGTCAGCCGCCGGCATGACGCTCGCCGGGCTGACCATTGCAGCACTGCAATATGCCAAGGTCCCGCTGCCGCTGCTCTACGCGGGCCTCGGCGCACTCAATTTTCTGGCCGTTGTTCTGGTGTTGCGGGCCTGGGGCGCCGATGGCGTCAAGGATGTCGCAGCCTTCTTATTCAAAACGTTCTTTGATCTCGAAGTGAAAGGCCTCGAACACCTGCCAAGGCCAGGCGATAAGGCCATCATCGCGCCCAACCACGTCAGCCTGCTCGATGCCGCCCTGATGCACGCGCTGCTGCCGTCGCACGCCTCCTATGCCATCGACACCGGCATGGCCAATACCTGGTGGGTCAAACCGTTCTTGAAACTTGCCAAGGCTTTCGCGATCGACCCGACGCGCCCGCTCGGCATGCGCCATTTGATCCAGACCGTCAAAGACGGCAATGCGCTCGTCATCTTCCCGGAAGGGCGGCTGACGGTCACCGGCGGCTTGATGAAGGTCTACGACGGCACCGCCATGATCGCCGACAAGGCTGACGCCAAAATCGTCCCCGTCCGCATCGACGGGCTCGAGCGCTCGCGCTTTGGCTATTTGAGTTCGGCTCAAACCAAAAAAGTCTGGTTCCCAAAAACCACCGTCACGATCCTGCCGCCGGTGTCACTCGAAGTCGACCAAACGCTGCGCGGCAAGGCCCGCCGTCAGGCGGCCGGTGCCAGCCTGCAAGACATCATGACCGACAGCGCCGTGCTCACGACCCCGATCGATCAAACGCTGTTTGAAGCGCTGGTGCTCGCCAAAAACACCCGCGACACCGGCCGGCCCGTAATCGAAGACCCGCTCGGCGGCAAACTCTCCTACAAAAAACTGATCACCGGCGCCCAGGTTCTCGGCGCCAAAATCGCACCGTTGGCCCCGCCAGGGGCCGCCGTCGGCGTGTTGCTGCCCAACGCAGCCGGCGTCGCCGTGACGTTCTTTGCGTTGCAATCCATCGGCCGCGTTGCCGCCATGCTGAACTTCACAGCCGGGCCGGCAAACGTCGTGTCAGCCTGCCAAGCCGCCAAAATCGATGTTGTCCTGACATCGCGCACGTTCGTTGAAAAAGCCCATCTCGAAACGCTCGTTGCGGCCATCGAGACGGTCGCGAAAATCGTTTATCTCGAAGACGTGCGCGCCACGATCACGTTCGCCGACAAACTCAAGGGGCTAGCGCGTGGCGGCACACCGCCGGTCAAAATCGATCCCACCGCACCGGCCGCGATCCTGTTTACATCGGGATCGGAAGGTACGCCGAAGGGCGTTGTGTTGTCGCACAAAAACCTGCTCGCCAACTGCGCGCAAAGCCTGACGCGCGTGTCGTGCAACGGCGCCGACAAAGTCTTCAACGCACGGCCGGTGTTTCATTCGTTCGGCTTGACCGCGGGCCTGCTGATGCCGCTCGTCGGCGGCATTCCGGTTTTTCTCTATCCAACACCGCTGCACTACCGCATCATTCCCGAACTCGTATATGGCTCGAACGCCACGATCCTGTTTGGCACCGACACGTTCCTGGCAGGCTATGCCCGCGCCGCGCACCCGTATGATTTCGCCCGCGTCCGCCTCGTTCTCGCTGGAGCCGAGGCGGTCAAAGATCGCACGCGTCAAATGTACATGGACCGCTTCGGCGTCCGCATTCTTGAAGGCTACGGCGTCACCGAAACCGCCCCCGTGCTGGCCATCAACACCCCGCTCTCCAATAAGGCTGGCACCGTTGGCCGTTTGTCGCCGCTGATGGAAGCGCGTCTTGAACCCGTCCCCGGCATTGATAAAGGCGGCCGCCTGTTCGTGCGCGGGCCCAACGTCATGCTCGGCTACTATCGCGCCGAAAATCCTGGTGTGCTCGAAGCCCCGCCCAACGGCTGGCACGATACCGGCGACATCGTCGAGATCGACGCGCAGGGCTTTATCGCCATCAAAGGCCGCGCCAAGCGCTTTGCCAAGATTGCCGGCGAAATGGTCTCGCTGTCGGCGGTCGAAGCACTCTCGGCCGAACTATGGCCGCAGCTCATCACCGTTGTCGTCGCGATGCCAGACGCGCGCAAGGGCGAGCGGCTCGTGCTGCTGACGACCGGCGCCGCCTGCACGCGCGAAGCCTTCACACAGTTCGCCCGCCGCAAGGGCGCAACCGAATTGATGGTGCCCGCCGATATCTTGGTGGTCGATAAAATCCCGCTGCTCGGCTCCGGCAAACCCGACTATGTCGCAGCCAATGCCCTCGTCAAAGAGCGCGTGCTGGTGAAAGTCCTGGCCTAAGTGTTGCCCCTGCTTTCAACCATCGCCGCGACGTGCTCAGCCAGCACCGGTGCCAGCAAAAACCCGTGCCGGTACGCCCCGTTGACACGGATCACCTGGCCATCGCCTTCGACAATGACGCGCGGCACGTGATCGGGAAACGCCGGCCGCACGCCGGCACCGAGATCGACAATCTCGGCTTCGGCAAAGGCTGGATGCACGGCATAAGCCGAGCCCAAAAGTTCCAGCGCCGAGCGCACCGTCATCGGGCCGTCGTCTTCGCGCTCGATCACGGTCGCGCCGACCACAAAGCGATCATCGCCCTGCGGCACGACGTAGATCGCCTGACGCGGATGCAGCAGCCGCACCGGCCGCGACAGCACCACATCGCGCGTGCGCACGATGACCCGCTCCCCGCGCACCCCGCGCAGATCGTTGATGTCGGACCGCGCTGCAAATCCCCGGCAGTCGATCGTCAAGTCTGCGGCAGCCCCGTCCCAGCGCGTGCCGAATGCAACATCGGCACCAGCATCACGCACGGCGTCCAGCAGCCAGCTCAGTGCCGCGCCCGCATCCATGTGCGCTTCGTTGGCGAAATACAGCGCCGCGTTGAACCGTCCCGCCAGCGCCGGCTCGAACTGGGCGATGGCTGCCCCGTCGATCTCCTCGTGGCCCTCCGTCATACGCGCAAACCGCAAGCGCTCGGAGGTATCGCGCGCCGCCGCCACCACCAGCGTTCCGTTAGCAATCAGTCCTGGATAAACCGCGCGCCACAACGCCAACCCGCGCCGCCCCATGTCGCGCACGCTCACTGGCGCGGCTTCAGCCTCGCATTCCGGTGCGATCATCGCGCCCGCCCATTGGC